>DUFX01000027.1 GCA_013331695.1 Candidatus Woesearchaeota archaeon | reverse complement strand
GCATTTGCAAGAATATCCGGAATAACAGGAATACTGCGTTGCGCGAGAATCTCGTCTGCTTCTGGCGAGACAGGAGCATTTGCCATCTCAAGAATCAGTTTTGCTTGAATCTTTTTAGCATTATTTTCAGTGACGGCATTTTCAAGCGCAGCAAGAGCGAGGATATTCACATTTAATTCCAGAAGTTCGTTTTGAGCAATCAGTTTTGCATCAGGGAAGCCTTTGAAGGATTTATTTTTTTCTTTATACGCTGATGCCTTTGCGATACTCATTCCTTTCGGATTATAAATTGCAGACTGAGAGTCGCTGACTGCAACCACAACAAAACCGTCCTGCTCTAAAAGACGTGCAAGATGATATCCGACATTGCCAAATCCCTGGACAGCAACGGTTGCGCCTTTCTGGTTCAACTTCAAATGATCCATAAAGGCCTTGAGCACATGCATTCCTCCCAGAGAAGTGGAATATTCACGGCCTTTGCTTCCGCCTTTGCCTACGGGTTTTCCTGTGATGACTGCAGGACAAGGCTTGCCAATAATTTTTTCATATTCATCGCGCATCCAGTCCATGATTTGCCCTGTTGTGTTGACGTCAGGAGCAGGAACATCGACGTGAGGACCAATGTCAACTGCAATTTCGCGGATGAATGCTCTGCTGAGGCGCTCGAGCTCCCCCTGTGAAAGCTGTTTGGGATCGCAGACAACACCGCCTTTTGCTCCGCCATACGGGATATTAATCACTGCACACTTAAGGCTCATTAAGAATGCAAGCACTTTTATTTCTTCCAGGTGAACTTCAGGATGAAAACGCAGACCTCCTTTTGCAGGGCCTCTTGCGTTGGAATACTGAACACGATAACCAGAAAAAATCTTAATTGAACCGTCATCCATCTTGACAGGAAAGTTAACATTGATCACTTTTCTTGGTTTTTTGAGAATATCTAACTGCGTGAGACTGTGTGCGACGGAAGCTTGTTGAAACGTAGAACTCACTTTATCAAGCTGAATCACGCATGTTTTGCAGATCGTTTCATCGTTCATAGATTGGCCACTCCTGCACCCGACGTGATTTCTTTTAAATAGTTTGTGCATAAACGCTCATAAACTTTAAAAAGAAAGTCGAAAGATCATGCAAGGTTTATCTCGAGATACTTCGGGTAGTTTAGTAAACCTAAAAGTAAAACATTATATAAAGGAGAGGTACAACGAGGATTCTGGGATTATGCAGTGAATGATGCAGGGAGGTTATCAAGATGCGTGCTTTTCCAACGCGAGGGGTTGTGGTCTTTCTTATGGTCCTTCTTATAACACTGATCATTGCAGGTTGCACCAACGCTGTCAATGTACAAACGAAGTCCGCAAAGGAACGTCTTGCTGTTACACAGGCGCGTGGATCTCCCACTGCAAATTCCCCCAATTCAGCACCCGAACCAGCCGTTCGCTACGAACTTGCTGAATCAACAGGAAATGCGACGTGCGATAATATTCTCAAAAGCATCTATCCCCTTGTGAATGTTGCCATTGCAGAAGAGGAGAAGCAGGAAAAACTTTTGCTTGGGATCCTGGGAGAAGTTGAAAAAGCACAGGACAAATTAGAAGCTGGACAAGTTGCAAAAGACGAACTTGCGGTTATGCAGGCAAATATAACCTATCAGCAGGCATTTGCACAATTTCGGCAGATCAATGGCGATGCAAAAAAAGCACGAGAAGACGTGAAACAACAAAAAGCAGTTCTTGTCAATGCAAAAAAGAGCTGCACCGGCGTGAATTTTGAAGGAACAACGCAGGGAGATCCGCTTGCAGATCAGGCACGAAATAACGCAGCAAATAATCCGAATAATAACAATGCGGAAGTAAATGAAACACCGGAATGCCGTGCACTTCGCAATGCAGAGCGCCAGCTTGACAATGCACGGAGAGACAGAAATGCAAAAGAAAACACGCTTCAAGAATTAGAAAAGGAGAAACAAGACGAGGAAAGGAAAGATGAGGCGGATAGAAATAATGAAACCATAGCAAGCCTTCAGCGCGACATTGCAAGCACGCAGAATGATACTGCTAAACAAACAGAAGATATCGACCGATTCAAAGATCTGGTGAAAGAAAAGCGAAAAACGTGTGAAGGTGGAGTTGGTGGCGCAGAAACTGATAATGCAACGACGACGCGCTCAAACAATCAAACCGGCAATACAACACGAACCTGCACTTCGGTAGCTATCCGCAAGATTGAAGCAGAACTTGAAGAATTGAGAGCGGACCTTGCAGAGTTAGAAGAAGAGAAAACACAAAAAGAAGAAGAACTTGAGCGTGCCGAGGATGAAGAGAAGGATGATGATATTGAAAGAATTGAAGAGGATATTGCTGATCTTGACGAGGATATTAATGCCAAGGAAGATGACATTCGAGATTTAGAAAGAGATTTGAGAGACTTGCAAGAGGATTGTTGAACGAGTTAAACAATTTATAAACAAGTTAAGGAGTATCAAAGGGTAGAGCATACACGTTCTCTGCTGTCGGCTCAATCTCCCATGCATGACCGCGGACAGGTTGGTGAACTGGCGAGGGTACTGAAACAGGAACGACAATCTTGGGTGTTTCAAGCGTATCTTCAAGTTCTGATCGTGCAAACAACTGATCCATAAATATTTGATCTCCCAACGAAAGATGCGGTGCTAAAATTGCACGGTAATCGTCGCGATGTTCTCGCAACGCTCTGTTTGAAACATAGGGAAACGCCAACCGCAAAACACTCACGCCTAACGCATAGTTGTCCAGTTCTCCAAAGCTTCGTTGTTCGGGAGAAAGATAGGTCCATGTTCCAATAAGGCGATGGTCGACAAGATCTTGTCCATACTGTGCACGATCAACACACGTAGAAAGATCAATAGCGATGGGCTCGTCATCTCTTTCTCTAAAAACAACGTTTGCGGGATTCAAATCGCGATGCGCATATCCGCGCTTACCCATGGGCCCAACAATGCGATGGTACACCTGTTTTGCATCCTTCAAAATCGCACCAAGATGGAGAGAAACAGAAGTGGTGTGTTCTCCACGGCCAACAAGATCGGAAGATTTATCCAGATTATACCGCTGTTCCCATGTTTCTCCCTGCACATATTCGAGCTGAACAAGCCCGGGAATTCCCAATACAAATCCATGAGAGATAACACGCTGAACAGAACCTACATCCCCAAGTTTACGTTGATTTTCTAAACCACGAAGCATGATCCGTTGCCAATCTTCATCAAGAGAACTGAACAATGGCTGTTGTTCACCTCCGTGCTGGCGCAGACCTGCATGCTGAACAACATATTTATAACAAACTCCCGGCGCATAAAAAACTCCTGAAGCAGGATTTGGATTAGGAGTCATAATCAAATACGTTCCGTCCTCGTTGCAGTGCAGAGGAACAAGGTCTAAGCCTTTAATCACTTCGGCAAGCCGTGGTTCTCCTTCAAAGAAGTGACGGGGAAGGTGCTCAAAACCCAAGGGAATAAGAACTTGAGAAACATGAGAATCCCGAACTAATGCACCAAGATCCAAAAGAGTATCAGGGCTAGGTAAAAGATTATCGTGACTAGGTTGATGTCCATATCGATCAGTTACCATAAGCAAACCTTCTTTAAAATCAGTCTTCTTTAAAATCCATTCTCTAACCCTTAATGGTTCTTTATATACCTTTCGCTTTTTAAATGAAAAGAAGCCATGGATGCACAAGACATATAAAGACAGAAACGTGAAGGGGATAGAACAAGGACATACTAAAAATGTGATGTGAAGTTTCATGCAATATAAAGGACTGACGTTAGATAAATTCCAAGAAGAGGCAATCCATGCTATTGAAGAGAATCATTCTGTGGTGGTTTCTGCACCGACCGGTTCAGGAAAAACATTGATTGCAGATTATATTATCAATCGAGATATCAAGAAAGGCATCCGCGTCATTTATACTTCTCCGATCAAGGCGCTTTCCAATCAAAAATACAAAGAGTTCTGCAAAGAATACGGAGAAGATCAAGTTGGCCTGCTCACCGGAGACATGGTGAAGAATCCACAGGGAACCGTCTTGATCATGACAACGGAAATTTATCGGAATATGGTATTAGTACAAGATAAGACGATTGCCAACATCTCGTATGTTATTTTTGATGAGATTCACTTCATTAATGATCCGGACCGGGGCCATATTTGGGAAGAATCCATCATCTTCAGCCCTGAGCATGTGCGTTTTGTGTGCTTGTCAGCAACCATTCCTAATGCAGAGGAATTCGCGTCATGGATTCAAGATATTAATCATCACAAAGTTGTTACGATTGTACACGACCATCGCGCTGTACCGCTTGAACATCTTTTTTATGATGCAGAAGTTGGGATTGGAACGCTTGAAGAAATAGATTATGTTGCAAAGATTCCTGAAGAGTTTGGAAAACGAAGAATAAAGAAATGGAACCGGCGCGTTCCTGCCCCCAACCATGTGGATTTGATCAAAGAATTGGGAGAAGAGCGTATGCCCTGTATTTATTTCAACTTTTCAAGAATGGAGTGCCAGAAAAAGGGATTTGAGTTGGGAAGAATGAATTTCTTTAAATCCAACCCGGAGATAACTCTTTTTATCAGACAAAAACTTCTGCACGCGCCTTCGGATATCAATAAACTCAAAACAACACAGCTCCTCAGACAGCTTCTTCCGCTTGGCATTGGATTTCACCATGCAGGACTTCTTCCGATTATGAAAGAGATTGTGGAAGAACTCTTCGCTCTCGGCCTCATTAAAGTACTCTATGCAACCGACACCTTTGCCGTTGGCATCAATATGCCTGCGAAAACCGTGTGCTTTAACAGCTTGGAAAAGTATGATGGACAAGGGTTCCGTTACCTCAATACCAAGGAATACTTCCAATGTGCAGGTCGTGCTGGGCGCCGAGGGATAGATACAAAAGGTTTTGTGGTTTCGATGATTGATCGAAGAGTCTATGATTACAAAAAAATCAAGCACTTGACTGCAAAAGACACTGAACCGATACGGTCGCAGTTTAAACTTTCTTATAACACGGTTCTTAATTTGATCCAACAGCACCCTCAAGACCAGATTGATTACATGCTCCGGTTAAGCTTTTATTCCTATCAGAAATATGGAAAGAACTTTTTGAAGCAGAAAGAGCACATCATGCATCACTCTTATCGAAATAAAAAGAAAAAACTGGAGCAGATGAGGTATGTCGAGGGAGGCCACACGAGCCAGTTGACAGAAAAAGGGGTGTTTGCGTCCAAAATTTTCTGCGACGAGCTGATTTACGGTGAAATCTTTGGAACACCGATTTATCAGGAATTGGACACGTACCAGCTTTTGCTTCTGTTTGCTGTGCTGGTCTATGAAAAAAGTGTGAAGCATGAGTTCTATAAACGCCACAGAGCCAAAGAGATTGAACATCTGAAACACCTGCTCAGGCAAAATCAGTATTTGAGAACCCTACGGCGCTTTGAGCATCTTGAGGATATTACTGCGATTGTTAAACCGGTCATGGACAGGAAAAATTTCTTTGATGTGCTCTTTAACACCAATTTTCCTGAAGGCGACATGATTCGCTTCCTGCGCCAAATGCTGGATCGGGTTGATCAGATTAAGAAGGCGACGTATGATTACGATCTGATTCCGAAACTTGCCACCTGCAAAGGAATGATTGAAGCAGTTTTAGAGGGTATTGATACGATCTAAGAGTGAAAAGGATTATGACTCGGTTTTCTCTGCATCACTTATACTGTATATACATCCATTATTAATACTCATACATGCTTTCTCTTTGTTGGGGGTGTTAGAGATGATACCGTGCATCGAAGTAGAACGTCATTCCATTGCCTTGAATCATGGCAAACGAGGTCAAAGGATTCGAGCTTTTTTCCTGGAGGATGAATACCTGGGAGAAAACGACCTGGTTGAACATGAGTGCTTTGACACGGATGACCAATATAAAATGGGTTAATAAAAGATATTAAATGCATGATGCAGAAAGAGTTTTACAGATAAGTTTATGCAAATAATTTAAAAAGAGATAGAGTTTATTCTTTGTTATGGAAAGAACGCTGTTCATACACTACAAAAAAGCCCACGGACCCGTCGATTTGATTTCTAAAGGCCTGCTTATTGTGATCGGAATTATCATGATTAAATTCGCAATCAGCGGAATGGGGATTCCGCCAACGCTTGCGCTCTTGCTGGGAGCATTCTTGATCATCAGCCAGATTCTAGGATTTTTTATGTGATGATTGAATGATCAAAATTTATTGAGATGGTGACATTCCTGTCTCTGTTGGAGGTTGGGGCAAAGTTTGATTCCATCTTTGTTCTAGTTTCTGATACAATTGTGGCTGTTGTATTATTTCTCTCATAACTACTCCCAAAGTAACAGTTAATGCTTCACTGAATTCTGCGGAATGGTCAGAACCATGCTTATGATCTACTTCGTGTAAATATGTTGCCAAAGCATCAGGAAATGGTTTTCTCAAAGTATCTCTCGATAACCAAACAAAAGCTTCGTCATATTGTCCTTGGATAATACTATTTTCATGTTCTCTATCAAAAACCCAAACATCTTTCCTATCTCTTTGGAATGGAACTATTGCTTCATAAAGAATATTAATCCTTTCTTCTTCATCAAAAGCTGTGTCAACTCTATAATGTTGCTGCATCTCTCTAAATTTATCTTGAGCAGATTTCATTCCAATATCTCCTAAAAATCCAGAACAGATTATGTATCCTTGTTTCTTGAGATTACCCATGGTCATACTTGACATAAACGAGGTTGAAGCAAGATATTTGTCATCAAACTGAAGTTTTACTCCTTTATCTGCTAATCTTTTCGCAATACCTTCTAAAAGTTTGTATCCTACTTCATACGTCCATGTTCCAGACCAAATAGGGTTCATTTCATAAACCAATCTTGAAAGATCATCATTTGATGTGGCATCCAAAATTCTCGGAATAACTTGATCATCTATCTCCCTTCTTGTTACAATCCCCCTGTCTCTATCTTTTTTCAGAGTATCATCAATATGAGTCCAGAGGTTGACATGCTCAACCGTGCCCCATTCTTCTTTTTCAAAATGTCTTCTCTGACCAGCATAGTAGAAATTTCCCTCAGGAGTATCTCTTGAGCCTTCTGCTCTTGGAAGATATTTGAATCCGCCAACTCCCGGAATATCCAACGAGGGATTTTGAAAATCAGGGTTATCAGAGCTATAAAATAATTTTTTGGCATCTACAAATGCTTGAGCATGTTCTGGGTTTTTTGTTCTGAATTCAATGAAGTTTCCTTTTCTACTCTCTTTTATTTGATTTAAACCAGCAAATAATCCTTTCCTTTGCTCAACATATTCCCCTTCCGGAACAGTATCTAACACAAAATCCAATTCCCAATTTTGTGAACCGAATCTTACTTGTGAAAATCCATAATCTCTAAGTAATGAAAGCGCCAATACCTTTGTTCCTTCGCCCAGTCCACCAGCTGAGAATGGGTCATCTGCTTTAGTTGTTCCACCTAAATGCATAAGCAGTCTAAAGTCATATTCAGCATGATTACTAATTCTAACTACATAATCTTCTCCTTTTTGGGCTACTTTAACATCAACCCCATCAAGAGTTCTCTTATTTCCATCAAAAAAATTCTGCAACGTGTCTCTTGCAGATTTTTCCAACGGCCAATCAACACCATAGGTATCAAGAATTCCTAAATATTTGAAAGTTTCATACTGATCAGCTAACCTCATTCTTTGAGAAACAGAAGGAGAAGCATCTGCTAATCTAGCTTCCAAATCTACGGGTATCTCCTGTATAGGGATACTCTCTTCTCTTTTTCTTTTGAACAACCAACCAAGAACCATTTTACTCTCCATTTACTCTCCTTTTTGCTCTCCTTTTAGAAAAGTCTCAACAGCATGTTCTATGACGTGGCTTTTATTCCTAAATATACTATGAGCTACCTTATTCTTTACCATATCATATAACTCCTTTTCCATTGAAACGCTGACTTTGATTTTCATACCACAAAGTGGTAAGAATTACTACTATTTAAACCTTTCGTTTATTAACTACTAATAAGTGATAAAATAACGATAGAAACGGTAAAATAGCTATAACAAAAATCGAAGATTTTTGAGCATTGAAAATTTGCGCACTGAAGTGCGGGGTTTTCGACCCTTGCACAAATTTTCAATAAAATAGTGAGAAAGCTTACACGATAAAGCTTATTGTTTATGTAATCGATCGAAGAAGTGCTCAAGTTTCTCGATTTCCTTCCAATGCACCGTCAATTTAAAATCCAGCGCCTTCAGGGTTTTATTATATAAGACATCATAATACTGCTTGAATAACAAACGAAAGAGTTCGTCATAATGCTTATCATCAGTGTGCTGAATCAACTCGTCAATCTTTTGCTTGCCAAGAAATTTAGTGAGACGCGGGAGTTCTTTCTTTAAGCCTTCACGTTTTTCTGGTGTCTCAAAATACTCATTCATGGCAAGATGAATCCGTTCTTCGTCCGTTGCAGTGACCAAAACAGGAATTCCACTGAGAAGGCGTTGGAACAATTTTTCAGGAATAATAAATTGTCCAACCTTTCGTGATTCCCCTTCAATAAAAACAAAGGGAACGCCTGCATGTTTCCAGGATTCAAGCTGTTCAACCATCTCGTTTTCCACCATCTTCTGGCTCCGAGGGGAAAGACCAATACCACCCAGCACCGAACCACGGTGCTGCACCATCTTTTCAAGATCCAAAACAGGGTAGCCTTTTTTTGCAAGCTGATCAAGGAGATGGGTTTTGTAGGTGCAGCTCAACCCGTGCAGAACAACAAACTGAAACGAATAATCAAACTGCTCGAGTTTTGTGCGAACGTATTCGCGGTACTTCTTATACCCACCGACTAATTGTTTGGGCTGTAAGGGCGGGAGAGCATCAAGTTTTTTTGCAAACGCATCAATCGGAACGTCTGCTCCCACGTCTTTGATCATCTGGATAATGTTATCTTTATTGAGAAACATATCAACGACAAGCTGAGAACGAAGACCACCCCGCCAGCATTGAATAATCAGCTGTTTTTGAGTGTGGCCTTGGATTGCACTGAAGAATGTGTCAAATTTATGGAAGATCATTTCAAACCCGCGTTTGAGTGCAGGTTCTCGTCCCTGCTGTTTGTAGAGAATACCAATAATCACGCGCTCTTCGTTGGATAAAAGAGGGAGATTGATGGAGCCAGGGATATGGGATTCTTCAAATTCTTTGGGGCTTCGCGTATCAAAGATCATGTACTGATCATGGGTTTGTTGAAGAAGATCTTCGTAGGTGATGGCCGGAGTTGTTGCCATACGTTTCAATTGTTCCTCAACGCTTGTTCAATCCGTTCTCCTGTTGCACGGACACCCAGGTCTTCATAGACTAATCCAGCAAAATTCACATGCCATCCACCTTCTTCATTCAAGAATTCGTAGACAGGAACAAGAGCTCCTCGTTCATCTCCTGAACGCAACAGATGAACTTGAATAGGAACTTTTTGGTACTCGCGGCCGCCAGCTACACGTCTTCCGAGGAGGTGCTCGTAATTGAATACCGCATCTGCATCAGTTTTCCCAGGATGATTTTGATTTTGGCGATTGAACATTTCCCGAAAGAGATCGCCTTCAACAATTTTTGCTTTCCAGTCGTTGTAATCCAAACTGTAAACAGCAGCGTCACGCAGATTTCTTTCCATCGTCAGAACAAGTTCATCAAGAACAAGGATATCATGATCAGAACTTGCTTCATCTCGGCCATCTTCTGTACGAGCACTCGCAATAATCGTAAGCCAGTATCTTCCAGGTTGATCCCAGACATTGCCAAAGTTTGCACGGTAGATGCCTGATGTTCCGCCAAGCTCAGCTTCGCGTCCTCGCTGTGCTACTTGTTCATAACGCACCGTGACCTTCTCTTCGAGACCGCGTGCATTGGTAAGGATAAAATCAACATCAACAGGAGAAGCATCATAGATTGTTGCAGAAGCTTCTCGTCGCTGACCAAAAAATTGTTCGATACGGTCATACTCTATTCGCGGAGGTGCACCATCGCCCGCACCACTGCCTGCATCAGCGCCGGATCCAGAAACGCCAGCATCACGATCTCTTCCTGAACCTGCATCAAAACGGGAATCATGAGAAGCATCAGGATGTTCAGATGGACCTTCGCCACCGCCTCCACCACCTTGTCCTTCTCCCTCGCTAAAACCGCTTCCAGGAGGAAGTTCGCCCGGATTGCCGGATCCTCTTTCGCCTGCGTCAGGATAATGGTAAATATGAACAACTTGGACTTCTTTCTCAGATCCGCAACCTGCTAAACCAAACAGAGCAGCAAGTACAGGAAGGATGGACATAGAAAAATAAGAAAAAGAAGAAGTATATAAGTCTTACTCCTTCCCAGTCGACCCTATTGAAAAGTTTGCTTCGCACACGATTATCGCGGAGTACAGACAACCAGTGTCATAGGGGAACTGTAGGGAATACGATAAGAAGGATCGTTTCTCGCTTCTGGAAATGCGTGTTGGATGCGATCAGAGAAGACGGCGAGAGCGTCTTCTAATTCATCAGGTGTATACGCACAAAAAGTAGAGAAGTGGCGTGCACGAACTTTTTCGAGAAGTTCATCAAGGGTATGTTCTGCAAGAACCACAAATCGGACCCATTCTTGAACAGCCAACCCTCCCTGACAAAGTTCCAACATTAAGCGGGAACGTGGGAAACTACTTTCTTCGAGATAATGCTTTTCGCGTTCAACAAAACCCGGAAAATATTTTCCCCAGATCGTTTCAGCATTATCATTGTCTACCCGTGTATAAAAATAACATCTGCCGGATTCAGGGCGCAATTGAGATTGAATAGCATAGGCAATTGAAGGAATGTTGGAAAAGTGATGCAGGGCATTGAACATCGTTGCAAAAGAAAAGGGACGATAAGCGTCAAGGGTGCCGTCAAGAAAGAGACAATCGCCCTGCACGATGGCAAGTGCAGCTTTAAGTTTTTTTGCCTTTCGACGTGCAACAGCAAGCATGGATGCATTTTCGTCTACACCTATAAAGTGGATTCCGAATGTAGAAGCAAGGGCAAGAGGATAACGTGCTGTTCCTGTAGCGAGATCTGGAACAGGATGCTGAGGAGAGGTCTTTTTTGAGAAAACACCGCCCAAATAATTAATGATCGACCTATCGGTGTCTCTCGTACAGTCATAAACTCTTGCCACTCTGTGAAAATGAAGTTTGCGTTGATTCGCATCCATGAACAAGGTGAAAAACTGATCTTATATAAACCTTACCTTTAGGTCATCGGCTCTATTTTTCGGTAAACCAATCCTTCATTTTTCTTGGAACACCTTCCAAATACAACAAAGCCAATGGTGCAGCCCAGTTTGCCCAGCGC
>DUFX01000024.1 GCA_013331695.1 Candidatus Woesearchaeota archaeon | reverse complement strand
CTTAAAGCACAGCATCTCCATACGATTAAGGCGTTCGAAACCTTAGCAAACGCAAAAGTAGAGCATTGCGAGCTTGGTTCTACTGATTTGATTTTTCATCCTGGACCCATGAACCCACAAACCCTTAACGTAGATGTGGGTACCGCGGGTTCTGTAACGCTCGTGCTCCAATCGCTCGCACTTGCCTGCCTCTTTTCTCCAGAAAAATACAAATTGAAAATTATTGGAGGAACCGATGTCACCTGGAGCCCGCGCTGGGATTATTTTGCTGAAGTCATGGTTCCTCAATTTCAACGCTATGCAGATATTGAAGTGAAATTATTGAAACGAGGGTATTATCCGAAAGGACAAGGAAGTGTTGAAGTCAGCATCCATGCACGCCATCCGCTTCAACCAGCTCAGATGCAACAAAAAGAATCACAGAATCATGCTGACCATGCTCCTCATTTGTATCTTACTGAACAAGGAGCACTCAAACAGATTAAGGGCATTTCCCATGCGTCAAAAGATCTTGAGCATGCACAAGTTGCTGAGAGGCAGGCAAAGAGTGCGGCCAACATCCTCAGCCAGTTGATCAAAGATTGTCCGATTGATATCCAGGCAGAATATGCAAACACCGAAAGCACCGGAAGCGGATTAACCTTGTATGCAGCCTATTCTCATCTTCCTGATCAGATTGATACCGCCAAACCCATTCGGATTGGGGCGGATGTACTGGGAGAACGTGGAAAGTCAGCAGAAGAGGTAGCACGAGAATGCTGTGATAAACTCTTTGAAGAAATGCAGAGCCACGCTCCGGTGGACGAACATCTTGCAGATAATTTGATTCCGATTCTCGGCCTGGTTGGCGGGAAAATCAAAACCAGTTATATTACGACGCACACCAAGACGAATATTTATGTCGTTGAGAAGTTCTTAGACGTGAAATTTAAGATTGATGAACAGCACCACACGATTGAGGTGGTGAAGGAGCATATCAAAAATTAATCAATTAGCGTCCAAACCACTTAATACTGCACCCGATCACATAACTGACAGGAGTACTCACCGCTTTCCTCGCAAGTAATTCTTCAACTGCACGGCGCAGATACGGCTGTTTAACTTGTCCCGCATCCTTCCAGTTGTCATCAATTCCGCCTTGATACACCAGCTTTCGTTTCTCGTCAAACACCAACACATGCGGAGTGCACTCAGCACCGTAGGCCTTTGCCGTCTGTTGTGTTGCATCGCGGAGATACACAAAGTTAAAATCTTTTTCAAGCGCATTTTCCTTCATGGCTTCAAAGCCATCTTCAGGATACTCGGTATCGTCATTAGCATTGATGCAAATCAGCTGCACACCTTTATCCTCAAAATCTTCTTGGAGTTCCATCAAACGCTCTTCATAGGCCTGCACATACGGACAATGGTTGCAGGTAAATGCAATCACGAGAATTTTTTTATCTTTAAAATCATCCAGGGAATAGGTTTTTCCATTGGTTGCAGGAAGACAAAAAAGAGGAGCTGAAGCTCCCAGAGCAAGTTGATAGGTATGCTTATTGACAACGACCATACAAACACCAGGACATCTGTTCTGCAAGAATAACGACGAAACTAATTCGTCATTGCAACCTGTTTAATCATGGCTTTTATCTCGGTTCCGCCCTTGTCAAGCCGTTCAAACTTTTTTTCGTCGCGGGCAACTTGTTTGACCAGGTTCTTGTAATCTTCTGCGCCCCTTGAAGTTTTGTCATACTCAAAGATAGACTGCTTCACTGAGGGAGCTTCTTTGATCTTTGCATTGATGCGAATCGGATCAGAAACAAGCTCGTAGAATTCGCTCTGCATCTGTTTCAATGTAGAAACACAGACTTTGTTTCGAACATCAAACAGCGTGGGAACAATCTTGCTGATCATGCAGTTGTGGCCGAAGACATCATTGATTTTGTGGATTGCTGCAGTAATTTTCTTCAAGCCGTCAAAACCCAGCACGTCAGTGGAAGCAGGGATGACTGCCTCATATGAATACAGGATCGCATTCTGGTTCAGCAACCCCAACGAGGGAGGACAGTCCAGAATAACATAATCATAGTTGTAATGTTTTAATGCATCAAGCTTTCGCTTTAAGAAGGTTTCTCGCGATTGTTCTCCTACAAGAATAAGTTCTGCCTTGGTAAGCGTTTCTTTGCTTTGGATGACATCTAAATTGTCGGTTACGTGCGAAATACATTCCCCGATATCAGCACCTTCAACAAGAAAATCATACAGATCTTTTTTAGATTCCGCAGGAAGGCATGAGCTGATATTTCCCTGTGCATCAAGATCAATAATAAGAACTTTTTTTCCCTCTTTTGCAAGCCCCCATCCCAGGTTGACTGCAGTGGTTGTTTTTCCAACGCCCCCTTTTTGATTAATAATACAGATTCGTCTCATACTATCGCCTCTTTAGTTGTTGATTCGAGTACTACTCTGCTGGTAAACCAGGCACTCGTATTTAAAGTTAGTGTAAAAATAATCATCAAGAAAAACAATCGAAACAACACAGCAAAATGAAACCACTCGAGAAGGAAAAAATGATTTCCATTCTTATCTACGCTCATAGTTCTATTCTTATCTACGCTTATCTAAGCCAGTGATCCTAACTCAATATCAGTCTTCAACTCGAGCACATCAAAGTAGATTTGCCGCTTTTTGCTGAGATCGAGATCAAGCTGTTCGTATGCAAACTGGATGCTGGTATAAATTTGCCGGGCAAGCTCATACTGTTTTCCAAGAATTGCATCGCGTGCCTGCTGGATCATGTCATAGATCTCTAAGTTGCCGGGAGATTCAGATTCTAGGGCCTTCTGCATCATTTCTTTTTGTTTGGGCTGAGCGGCAAGAGTTGCCATAGTTTTCAAACTATCGCCTTCCATAAATGTAAGTTCTTTTTGGATGCGCTGGTATTCTTGAGCAAGCGCTTCTTCTTTTCTACTGACAAATTCATTCTTCTGTTCAAGCGCCTGTTCGCGTTTCTGCACTTGTTCAAGATCAACAGTTTTGGCAACGAGCTTGTTGATTTCCTGTTCAAGCACATCGCGCTCGTTATTCAGCTCTTGAATCAGCTTCTGTTTATTCGACTGGAGGTGATCAATGCCCCGCTCTAAATCGCTGAGCTTCAGAAGTGAAGCTTTTTTGCACGCAAGCTGGGTGACTTCCTCAGCAAGCTGGAAGCTTCGTGCTTCAAGCGCACCGGTATTCACTTTCAGCTTTTCATTGGTTTTAACTCTATCAAGCAGGGTGGTAGCTTGCTGTAATTTATCAGCAAGAAGGTTTTCTTTTTCATCAAGATCGTTCTGGCGGAGTGCAAAGGATTCGTCTCGCGTTTTTAAGGCAAGCTCTTTTTGATCAATAGCCTTGAGGACACCTAAGAGCTCTTCTTCTTTTTCGTCCAAGAGATTCTTGGATTTTTCAAGATCTTTGATCTTGGTCAGCACTTCTTCTTCTCTGCCGTTGAGGAGATCTTCATCGACTTCAAGATCGCGGATGCGCCTCAAAATTTCGGTTTCTTTTTCTTCAAGGAGATGTTCTGTTGCACCAATATCACCAACGGTTTCTTTCTTCTCAAGCAGATCATGTTCGATCATACGCTTTTGATGTTCAAGATCATTCAATTGATTGAGCAAGATGCCTTTTTGTTTTTCAAGGTCGCCGAATAAGGATTGTCGTTCTGCTTCCACGGACTTGTGCAGTTTATCACGTTCTTCATACAAAGAACCATAGAGCTGGTCTTTCTCCTGCTGGAACGTCTGTTCAAGCTGAGCAAGTTGATCTTCGCGGGCATTGAATTGCTGTTCACGATAGTCAAACGTAGATTTGGAAAGGGATTCTCGCTCAATAAGCAGGCGCTGATTTTCTTCAGAGAGCTGTTTGAGCTGGCCTTGATCTTCTGCAACGCGATGCTTCCAGGCTCCCTGCTCTTCCATAAAATCCTGCTCTTCAAGAAGATGGCGCTGCTCTTTTGCTTGGAGTTCCCGCTCGCGCGTTTCGAGCTGTTGTTTTCTGCTCTCGAGATCCATGCGCAATCCGTCCAGTTCTGTCTGGCGCTGCTGCAAGAGTTCACGTGCTTTCTCAACGGCATAGTATTCAGGCTGAGCCTGCGCCCGCAATACAGCAGCACGTTTTTCAAGCGGTGCCATTTCCGCTCGGATATCTGTACGAGACTTTTGAAGATTGGTAATATCATTCTGCAGATCAAATTTATGGCGCTGAAGCTCGGTTGTTTCCTTGACTAGATCTCTCTGCATCTGCTGGAACATCCCTTCTTTCTTTTTCTGATAATCGCGTGCAATACTATCTTTTTCTTCTCTTAAATGTGCAATCGTTTTTCTCAGCTTGTTTTCATAGTCTTCTAGTTTATCCGTGTCTCGACGTGTATGTTTCTCAAGCTCACGCAGGGAGGCTTCGTGCTGGCTGAGTTCATCCTGCTTCTTCTTGAGCAAATCAAGTTTTGACTCAAGTTCGCGCTGGCGCCCATTGAGCTCTTGTGCTTCTTGATCAAGAATCTTTTCGTACCCTTTAAGATCTTTATTTTTCTTGGTNNTCTTTTTCTGTCAATTCTTGTTCTAAACGCAGAAGCCGTACTCGCGACTTTTGGAGCTCGACTTCAGTGGATTCCCGGTCAGCACCGACACGATAGCGTGATTGCAGTTCTTTTTCATATTTCTTTAATTCTAACTCCATGGAAATAAGTTCGTCTTCTTTTGCGCTCAGCTCGCGTTTTTGTTTTCTGAGTTCATCGAGCTCTCGGTGGTCTTGTTCAGAAATGGCGAGCTGCTGGCGATTCAGGCGAAGCGAAGATGATGCTTCTTGGGTTTTTGCTTTTCCTTTTCTGAGAGATTGGGAAGCAACTGATAAGGTGGAAGAATTTTTGCCCAGTGCTTGACTGGTAAGTGCTATCGTGGGATTTTTGTTCGTTTTCAGCAAACGAGAAAACAAGCCTTGTTTGGGTTGAGCCAACGGCGCGGGAGGAGGGCCAAGAATTTTATCCATATGCTGGAAGAGCTTTTGCGACATGATCTACCCCCTTTCGGTAGCCTATCAATGCTACCTATCACTAGTTTTAGGGGATCTCAGCATTTAAATAATTTTATGAGTATTGGGAAGGAGTACTAAGGATTGAACAGTATTGAACCAACCATGAACCCAAAGTCGAATCCAAACCTTTATAAATGGGTGGTGCATCCAGCGAATCCATGACAACCTTGGCAAGCGAACAACAGCTCGAAATGCTTTCAAAACACATGAAAGCGAATAATGTATGCAACTCCTGCAATCGAGAGATTAATACCTTACCTAATAATACACGCTTTTACTGCCCTGTATGCAACAAGTTTGAGATTGTCCGATGCGGACACTGCAGACAAATTGTAGCAAAGTACACCTGTGCTTCCTGCGGATTTATCGGTCCCAATTAGAACCGAGGTAAAAGAGAGGTTAGAGGTTTCTTATGGCTCGTGTGGTTGTAACATTGCGCATTATGCCTGAATCTCCAGAGACGGATCTCAAAAAATTAGAACAAAAAGCTTCTGAAAAAATCAAAGCCTTTGGCTGTGAAGTAGGAAAAACAGAGATTCGACCGGTTGCATTCGGCTTGAAAGCCCTGCTTCTGTATTTTATCATGGATGAAGACAGAGGATCTACTGAAGATCTAGAAAAAGATCTTGCAACCCTGGATCACATCAGTTCTGTGGAAGTAACCGATGTGAGAAGGACGATTGGGTAAGTTTCTTTCCGACTTAGTTTAGGAATAATACCGCACAATAGAAAACTTTCTATACTAAATATAAGATTACAGAAAGATATGGTATTGGTAAGAGTAAAAGTAAGAAGATTTGGAAAGGATCTTGGATTTATCATCCCCAAGAAGATAGTGAAAAATTTCTCAATTAAACCAAATCAAGAGATCTGGATAGAAATAAAAAAAAGCACATAAAATAATGTGTGATTTGAAACCTGCGCTGAGTTTTGATAAAAAAAGAGGAACGTCTTACAGCACATTCTTGATCCGATCAATGTTGTCTGCAATTTCAGATCCTTTCTTGGTTAAGGTGAGCAGTTTTAATCGTCCTTGTTTGTCAAAGTTAATGAGGCCGGATGTTTCCATTTGCTGAAGAATCTTCACCACATGAGAATACGTGCAGTCAATTTGTTTTGCCAATGAAGAAGCATAGACTTCAGACTTTGCGTTTTTTAATTCGACAAGCATCATCGCCGGTTTTTCGCGGAAAAAGACATTGAAAATTTCTTTGTTTTTCATGGAACGTTCCCCCAAGAGCGTAACTCGTAATCTCTACCACCCCAATCTCTCTTTATACACGGTATTAGTACTTTGAACTTATATATTAAGGTATAGGGGTTTCAGAAGTGATATTTAAAGCTATTGCCAAGCTATTGCCCAAGGTCTTTAAAGAGGGTGGAAAGCAGGGGAAGAAAGGAAAAAGAAAGAAAAGTGTTAGCGGTCAACTAAACGATCCGCTTGGCCCACTAAGCGCAAAGCAGTCATGTCAATAAATCCGCGCGCTGTGGTTGGGTCATAGGTTCCTGCCTCATCCATGCTTGCAAGTTTTGGTTGGTAAA
Source organism: Candidatus Woesearchaeota archaeon (assembly GCA_013331695.1). GTDB lineage: Archaea > Nanobdellota > Nanobdellia > Woesearchaeales > UBA12501 > UBA12501 > UBA12501 sp10192u. The sequence goes on along the minus strand of DUFX01000024.1, from coordinate 930 downwards.
GTGAATTCGGAGACGTTCGACCACGCACAAACATATTTCCCTTGTACAAGCCAACCTTAACTACACCGCTTACAAACTCTTGACTTGCATCAATTTGTGCTTGTAAATACACACGCTCAGGAGAAAACCACAAACCACGATAGATGACATCAGCAAGATCAAGACTTGCCTGCTGGTTTCTTCGTCTGACTTCACGGTCAAGCGTAAGATCTTCCAAAACTTCATGGGCAAACATGAGAACAGTCACGCCAGGTGCTTCATAGACTCCGCGGGATTTCATTCCTGTTGCCCGACTTTCCACAATATCAATACGGCCAACACCATTTTCTCCAGCGACATGATTAAGATATTGTAAAATTTCCACAGGCTGATGATCGTTGGTGATCTGATCGAGATATACAAAAGAAGGAACAGGTGGCCCCTGGATTCCCTTGACTTTTATGGGATTACCATCCCTAAACATAATTTCAACAATCGTTTCAACATCAGGAGCATCTCTGGGAGATTTTGTCAGTCTAAACATGTGATCAGGAGGAACCACATTCGGGTCTTCTAAGATCCCCCCTTCGTAACTGATATGTGCGAGATTTGCATCGCTGCTCCAAGGCTGTTCAGCAGTCTGAACAACAGGAATACCATGTTGTGCTGCATAAGCCTGCATGGCTTTTCTTCCGCCCCTAAATTGTTGAGAGAATTCAAGATCTTTCCAAGGAGTATAGATTCCGAATTTCGGCGCCAACACTTTCCATGCAAGCTCAAAACGAATCTGGTCATTTCCTTTTTCTGTTGCGCCATGAGATAAAATAACTGATTCACTACCAGCAACTCCAAGAGCAACAGCAACATGAGCTTTTGCTGTAACAGGACGGGCAAGAGACGTGCCTAGCAAATAGCGTCCTTCATAGCGCACATCGGCACGAATGGCAGGAT
>DUFX01000076.1 GCA_013331695.1 Candidatus Woesearchaeota archaeon | reverse complement strand
AGAAATACTACAAAGCCAAAGCAGACAACACGAGTCTGGTGCTTGCAGTTGCTAATGACGAGCAGGAAAGCCCCATCGTTGCGATCAAGCAGTTCAAAGACGGAAAAATCGTGTATTATGGAATGGATGATCTGAAAAGCAGCTTCAAAAATTCGCCGGGCTACCCTATTTTCTGGAACGGACTCAAAAACTTTTTGATCGGTGTGGATGACATCACCAATTTCAACCATCGAGGAGGAACCGTACTCACGTTTGAAATGGACAAGCACATAGAAACACCCTACGGCGTGGTGCAGGGAAAACGGGTGGTTCTCGATACAAATGGTATCTATCTCATCGACGGAAAACAACATACCGTCAACACCTGGAATGAAAAAGAATCCAACACGCTAGCTGAGGCTGCAGTGAATGAAGCAAAAAAAGGAGACACCTATCGAGCTGAAGAAGTCCTCAGAGAACGGGAAGTTTCGCTTGAAATGATCCTCCTCATTATTGCGAGCGTGATCATTGCAGCCGAACTCCTCTACACGAAATTCAGAGGTGACTTTTAATGGCCATCGCCGGAATTACCTGGAATGAAATAGTGTATATTATCAACCATTATATCCATGCACTTCCCTTGAAATACCCCTATCGTTTAGTTTGGGCTATCCCTATTCTTATTATTATCTGGATTATTATTGAAAAGACGTTTGTGAAATTCCCGCAGCCCGAAGAGAAAAAGCATTTTAGAAGAGCAACGCGATGGATCCGCGCCTTTGTCCTGCTCACGCGAACCATCATGGTTTTGTTGTTGGTTGTTGCATTTGCTTCTCCAACGATGATTACGCAGAAAGAAATCCAGGGAGAACCGCGCCTTACGATCCTCACGGATGCGTCCAACTCCTTTTCATTGTTTGACACGACCATCGCATCAAAACTCAAAAAACAACTTGAACAACAGCTTCCTACCAAAATGATTGAGATCGCAACCGGAGATTATTCTGCACTCGCTGATGGAATTTTAAGCCACATGCAGGGTGATGATAGCATTTTGATTGTTTCTGACGGCAATAACAACAAAGGACGCGACCTCGGCGATGTCTTGCTGTTCGCATCGCAGGTCAATGCAACGATCAATGCGCTCAATCTCGAACCGATCAAGCAAGATACTGCTGTTCGACTTGAAGGTCCTGCCATGAGTATTGTCGGCGGAGACATTACGATCAACATGATCACTGAACAAGCAGGAAGAAGCGTTCCCTACCGATTAACCATAGAGATTGACGGAAACAATGTCCTCGACAAAGCAGTATCAGGACCGCATGAAACAAGCATCACCCAACAGCTCGGCGAGGGGGATCACAAAGTCATTGCACGCATTGAAGTAGACGGACCTGATTATTTTGCACAGAATAATGTTTTTTACAAAGCCGTGCAGGTGGTTCCCAAACCTAAAGTCTTGTTTGTCAGCCAGCGGGCATCGCCTCTTGAAGAAAAACTCAACCAATGGTACGATATCCAAAGTGCGAGCACGCTCAGTGAGCAGGAACGCTCGTTCAAAGACTTTACGGCAATTTTCCTCAACGACATTAATAATGCACAACTAGAACAAGGAGGAAAAGAAACGGTTGACGCAATAACTGATTATCTCGTTGACGGAGGAGGACTCATGCTTCTCGGCGGTGAGCAGTCGTTTGATCTCGGAGGCTACAAAGATTCCTATTTTGAAACCATCCTTCCTGTTATAAGCGGAGAAGGCGAGAAAGAAGAAGAAAAAGAAATTAATCTGGTTGTGGTGATTGATATTTCCGGCAGTACCGGAGCACCCGGAGCCTCAGGACAAAAAGCAGTAGATATCGAAAAGGCGCTTGCCGTAAAAATCATCCAGGACTTGAGAGAAGAGGATCGTGTCGGTATTGTTGCGTTTAACTCCTTTGCGTTCCAAATCTCACCGCTCACACCCCTTGCATCGAAAAAAGAAGAGATGATTTCCTTGGTCTCCTCGCTGGTTGATGGAGGAGGAACGGATGTCGAACAAGGTATCCGCATGGCAGAACAGATGCTGATCAACCAAAAAGGAAGCAGAAATATTATTCTCATTTCAGATGGAAGAACCATTAATGATGAAGGGGCTTTTGCACGCGTCCAAGGAGCGCGGATGGGCGGGATTAAACTCTACAGCGTCGGCGTTGGCGGGAAAACTGATGAAGCATTCATGAAAAGAATTGCGCAGAATGGGGAAGGTATTTATTTCAAACCCGACGAATCCCAGCACCTTAAGATTTTGTTTGGAGACCCTGAAGAAGACGACAAAAAGAGCAAGGATCTTGTGGTTATTGATGCCAATCATTTTATCACCAAGGATCTTGCTGTCGGCGGAACATTGGGAGGATATAATCAAATTGTTCCGAAAGGAAGCGCCAATATGCTTGTGACACTGAGTAATGGAGCACCGATCGGAGCAGTCTGGAGATTTGGTTTAGGAAAAGTAGGAGTGATTGCAACCGACGACGGAGCAAAATGGGGAGGAGCCTTGTTAACAGAACAGAATTCTCCACTGATTACGCGCATGCTCAATTGGGTGATTGGCGACCCGACGAAAAATGAGCCTTTTGGGGTGTTTACCAGCGATACAACAGTGGGAGAAACGACTGAAGTAAAAGTGAAATCAACCAGCATCCCCACGTCAAAGGATATTGAACTGAACAAGATTGATCAGAATCTGTATAAAGGCATGTTCACCGCATCAAAAACAGGATTTTTTGATCTGTTGGGAAGCCTGATTGCAGTGAATTACCCTACTGAATATATGAAGATCGGAATGAATCCTCAGCTCGAAAGCCTGGTGATGATTACAGGAGGAACGATGTTTGATCCGAATGAGATTGATGCGATGATTGAACAGATCAAAAGCCATGCGGTGCGCACTGAGCGGAAAGAAGTGAGCTTCAGCTGGCCGTTTGTGATGGCTGCAATCGCGCTGTTCCTGCTGGAGATTATTATCAGAAGAGTCAAGGAGAATGGGTAAAAGAGAATGAAACTTTGTTCAGAATTGATAAGAAAATTAAACAAAAGTTTACAATAATGCTTTCCTTTGCTGATACAATTCTTCAAAATTTTTTCGTGTGATTCCTCCAACAGGATCACCTTCAGAGAAAAAACCATCTATAAATGGGGTCATTGCTTTTCTGAATCTTCGCACAGGGATACCGCTTTTTTCCTCCCCAAGAAATCTAACAAAACTGGTCATAAAAAAGCGGTAGGGAAGTGTCGGCTCTGGATTGGGAAAAGTTACTTTATTTCCTTCCATTTTATGATGCACTTCAGCAGCACCGAGATCAATTCTGATTGCACGTACTCCGTCAAACATCCAGTCGTCTAAAGAATTATCGTGAGTTAATATGCCTGCTCTTGCATACTCGGCATTGCCCTGGCCTAGAAGGTAGAACGCGCCCCAGTTTTCATCTCGAACAACTTGGCGATAATCACTTCCTTGAATAGAGCAATATATAAGAAGCTCTTTTGCGTCAGATGTGCCGGCAGAGAATAACACCCTTTCTTTAGGAAGGGATAATCCTTCCAAAGCTTGGTGCACTGCAAGAGAATAAGGTGGCTGAAGTCGCGTGATAAACGGCCCATATGCAACAACAGGTAGTGCTGCCAGCATGACTGCATCAATCCCTAAACCCATAAAGTCCCGAAAGTCATCTCGTGCATATCCTTCAGGAACAAAGTTTATATCCTTAATAAGCATTCCACCAAGAATTTTGGGATCTGTTGTTTCAACAGTTTCAAGAAAACACGAGAGTTCTTGGGGTGAATGTTGAGTGTGTATTTTCCAATTTCGTCTGCTCCGAATCAAGGCAGCGCGCTCTGCAATGACCTGCAGGGGGTCGCGATTTTGGTGATTTGAATTTTGCATGACAAAAAGAGAAAATATCTTCTACTTAAGCTTATCTGTCCTGAGGATGCCCTCTTCAGAGGACGGAATCCAAGCCAGAGAACGCATAATCTTTATAAATCTGCAAACACCCGCAGTGCACTGAGGTGAAGAGGCATGGCCTATCTGAAGAAGAACGTCAATATGTTCCTGCTTCTGCTCTTTGTTATCATTATCGGCGGTGTAGCTGGATTGACCACCTTCTATCAGACCACTTATAAAGATTTATCCTTAAACTATGAAGACCAAGTTGCAGAGATTGAAAAACTCCTCACTGATCTCAATGCTGAACGAGCAAAATTGAATCAAACAGCACTGCAATTAGATGTCAAAGAAGAGCGTGAAGAACAGTTGAGCAAGGAGTACACTGATGTTAAACAAGAAAAAGAAGCAGTTGCACAAGACCTTACTTCAACCAAAGAAACCCTCCAAGAAACAAGCGCCTTGCTTCAGCAGAAACAAGAAGAGCTCAAAAAAGCAGCATATGATCTCAAAGTAACCAGTGAAGCGCTTGCTAATGCACAGCGCGAAGCAAATGAATTTCGTGAAAAAGCGGCAAGCTACAAGGCAAATTATGACCGGTGCCAGCGACAGTTAAGTGAATTACAGAATCCGCAACCATAAACATACCGCCTGTCCCCGCCCTCACACCCCTATTCCATTCACGATGAAAGGCTTTGAAAAAGTTGTTGATGAAATCAGAAAAACGGTTGCACAAATTCTGATCATTCCTAGTCTGCTGAATGGAATTATTGTCTTTTTGATTGCGTATCTGATTCTTTCGTTTTTTGATTTTTACCAGGAATATTCCCTTGTCATCGCAGCACTCTACACGGCGTATCTGATTTGGAAAGAATTAGGCATCAACAAACTCAAACTGGTTGAACGCTATTATCCCAGCCTCAATGAAAAACTCAGAACAGCGGCTGACTATGCTGACAAAGAAGATGTGATGGTCAATGCACTCCATAAGGAAGTCATCGAAGAAGTCAAGAGTGTTGCAACCTCAGCATTTATCAGCAGGCGCAACATCACCATCAAAACTATGATCATTTTTGGGATCTGCTTTGTTCTTCTGGGTATTACTTATTTTCATCTGGATTCCCAGCAATTCAAATCAGGGCTTGAAGACCAAATCAACAAGCTTGCGCAGAAGGTTCTTGCACGAGAAGGAAACTCCATTTTCAGTGCAAATAAAACCAACACCAGTGGAGCAGGAGGAGGTTCAGGTGTGGGAATTAATACGGATATCTTTGGTGATAAAAAGCTGGCAATCTTGGGAGATGAACAGCTGGATGTGGAGATTAAACCGAGCACGATGGAATTTAAAATCGGAGAAGTGAAGGAAGCAGAGAAAAAGGACTTTGAACAGGTCTTCCCGGGAGAAATTTATATCAAAGCAGCGACAACCAACGAAGACAAGATCCCCAAAGAAAAGCAGGAGCTGGTCAAGAATTATTTTAAGAAGATTGCCGCAGAAACACGATAAACCGCATGCCCGATGAAACCGTGCTGACTAAACAAAACTTTATAAATAACAAGACCTCTCAACAAGACCATGAAAAACTACGAAAAGATCTTCGACGGCTTTTTCAGCAATATGAATAAGGTCATTATTGGGCAGAATGAAATGATCGAAGAGATTCTTATTGCCATGCTCTGCAATGCCAATGGACTGGTAGAGGGTTATCCTGGTCTTGCAAAAACCCTCACGGTAAAGACCATTGCTGAATTGATGGATATGTCCTTCTCAAGAATTCAAAACACGCCTGACTTGATGCCGTCTGATATTACAGGAACATATATTATTGATGAAATTGACGGGAGAAGACAATTTAAATTCCAAAAAGGACCAATTTTTGCAAACATTCTCCTTGCTGATGAAATTAACAGGGCAACGCCCAAAACACAGTCTGCTCTCCTTGAAGCTATGCAGGAAAAGCAAGTGACCGTTGGAAATACAACGTTTAAACTTGATGAGCCCTTCTTTGTACTTGCAACACAGAACCCCATCGAACAGGAAGGAACCTTTCCCCTGCCTGAAGCACAAGCAGACCGATTCCTGTTAAAGATTAAGGTAGGCTATCCTGCTGTTGAAGACGAAATCAAAATTGTCGAACGCTTTACAGGAGAAGAGAGTATTCCAAAGCTTTCACCAATTATTGACAAGAAGGTATTTATTGCTTTACAAAACTTATCACGCCGTGTTCCGATTGCCAATGAATTAAAACAAAAAATTGTCAAGCTGATTGATACCACACGGCACAACAAGAAACTCATTGAGTATGGAGCTTCTCCTCGTGCAAGCATCGGCTTGATTCTTGCATCCAAAGCGCGAGCCTTTATCAAAGGAAGAACTCATGTTTCCAGCGAAGACATTGTCAAGATGGCGTTCCCGATTTTACGGCACAGGATTATTCTCAATTTTGAAGCTGAAAAAGAAGGACTTTCTACTGACGATGTGATTACTGAGTTGTTGACGAAATAGGAAAAGCAAAAGTATTAAAATCTTAACTCTTTTTCTTGAAATTATGGACCCTATCGTCGAAGCATATTTGAAGAAGCATGAGATTCAGTACGTCTACCACACCCACCCGGCAGTGTTTACGTGTGAAGAAGCAAGAATCCACTGCAAGCATGTTCCTGGATTAGCCTGCAAAAATCTTTTGTTGAGAGACAAGGACAACAAGGGATCAACACGGGGATTTTATTTAGTCATCATGCCTGCTGAGAAACGGTTGCAGATGAGCCTTCTCCAACAGAAATTTGGAGCAAAAAAGTTGAGATTTGCAAAACCTGAAGAACTCATGGAATTGATGAAGCTGGAACCAGGATCAGTTTCGCCCATGGGTCTGATCAATGATAAAGAGCATCAGATTATTGTGCTTATAGACCAAGAAATTTGGAATGCTGAGATCGTGAGTTTTCACCCCAATGTCAACACTGCGTCGCTTGAAATGAAGAAAGAGATGTTTCATAAACTGATGGCCACTTTTCAGAATGAGAGATCGGTTATCAATATACAAGTCTGAACAAAAAACCTTTATAAATTGAACATCCTTCTTACAAGGGATATGATCGACACCTCCTTCCTGCATCAGTTGGATCGTTTTAGTTTGATTATCAATAAACGTGTTACTTCCAATTATATCGGAGCAAAAAAATCGATTGCAAAGGGAAGAGGTCTTGTCATTAAAGACCGAAGAATGTATGCTCCGGGCGATGATATCCGAGCCATTGACTGGAAGGTGTATGCACGCACCGACAAGCTTCATGTCAAGCAGTTTGAAGAAGAACGCAATCTCAACGTTCATGTGATTGTAGATTCCAGCTCGAGTATGGATTTTGGAAAACCTGTAACAAAATTTGAGTATGCCGGCATGCTGGGTCTGGGCTATGCCTATCTCGCACTGAAAGCAAACGAGAAGTTTCAATACTGCACCTTTGACACCAAGCTGGACGTCTTTAAACCCCAGCGGGGAAAAAAACAGCTTGCATTGATGCTTGATCATTTCAACAAAACCAAGCCAGAAGGTGCATCAAAACTCTACGACTGCCTTTCAAAATACAAAAAACTTATCAAAGCACGCTCGTATATTGTGCTCGTTTCTGATTTTATGCTGGATGTTGAAGAGATCAGAAAATCTTTGCTGGGATTGGGAGACCACACCATCATCGTGATTCAAATTCTTGATGAAAAAGAAATTGATCTGAAAGTCAGCGGGAATATTCGCTTCCATGATGCAGAAACCAAAGATGTATTCAAAACCTTTGTTTCAAAACGAGGACGGTATGAATATCAAAACCGTTTGAAGAATCACATCTTAAATATTGAAAAACAGTGCAAGAGTATGGGTGTGCAGTTTAAGGTAGTTTCGACTGAGAAGCCGGTGTTTGATACGTTTTATGAACTGTTGAAGGCGAGTAAATGAACTCAACTTCCATCTTGATTATTTAATCTTAAATGTGATATCGACACTTCCTCTGACTTCTATTTTTCCAGGAAGAACTTGGGTAGGTGGAGCTGATGCATCGCGTTCTAATTTCATAGAAGCTGATTCAGCAAAGTAAGGCATGGGATAACCTCCACCATAGCCCGAAGTATCACTAACAGAAACAATGCCTTTGATTTTCTTGCCTAAGGGTTCAGCAATGGCTTCAGCTTTTGCACGTGCTTTGCCGGTTGCTTCGCTCAGTGCCTTTTTGGTAACCTCTTCTTGTTTTTCTCGAGAAAGTTGGAATCGAATGCCTTGGATTTCATTGGCTCCTGCTTTGACTGCAACATCAGCGAGGTTTCCTGCTTGGTCAATATTTTTGGTGGTAATTCTGAGGGTATGGCGCTGGATATATCCACGAGGCACGCTTCCTTTCTCAGTCCAGTCCATCCATTCATCAAGATGNNATTTCTTTATTTGCAGTTTGTGCTTGCAAAGCAGTTGCTGCTTTGGTTTCTATCCCTACATCAATCACCACTTCATCAGGGCTAGTTTCAATCACTGAAGTTCCCTGAACCGAAAGTGAATCTTCCTGCTGTGCCCCGTTGATGCCAGGATTGTAAATAGCAGGGATAACAGCAATGAGCAGTGCAAAGACTGCGATGACAACTGCGAGAATGCCTAAGATAGTAATGGTTTTTTCCATTATAGGGAGTAAGAATGAATTGATTTATAAATTTTGACAATGCAAAGTCAACTGAGTATGATACCTAAACCCCATTTCTCATCAGTGTAGCACCCCGTTGTCCATCATACCGTGATGGTTGATCATAGTTACTTGGCCCAACAAGAGGAACCATCATTAATTCGGCTTGTTTTTCCCTTGGGAAAAGACGAACGCCGTCAGGAGAAGTCACATAATTTTCAAACGTAATCTGACGCAGTGCATGCAAACCAAAAACATGATAAGGGGAATTGGGATGGGTGAGAAAAGGAAAAGACGGAAACGATGGCCCTGGACGAAAATCTCCATTTCTCCGACGATGGGTCGTTCGATGAGGAGTAACATAACTCACATAGCGATTCGACGTTGCAATTTTTTGCACAGAAGAAGAGATAAAGAAAGAACTTTCAGCAAGATAATAGCCATTGGGAAACCGAGAAAGATCAATTTTCTCAAAATCACGGTCGATAGCAGGTTGACGTGGATCCAGAATGCTTCCTTTGCGATAAACGTAAATGACAGGATCAAGAAGAAGTTCTATCCCTTCATGAAACGTCACGTCAGCTCGAGAAAGTCTCTTATCGCCTTTGTACATCACTAATTCACCTTGATCAAAGAGATCACGCATCTCGCTGGTTGAACAGCGCGAGAGTGAAGTTTTCAAAACAAGCTGACTGATAAACTCTCCAGGACGTATTCTTACTTCGGTGCCAAAGGTTCTTAAACTACAGACAGGACGAAATGACCTTGATGTATCAGATTGAAGAATAAAGGCGTCATTTGAAGGGGCAGATTCTGCACAAACACCAAGACGAGCATATGTACTTCGTGTGACCACTTCACCCATATACCCTGCTGACAAGAAGAGATCGCTAGGAAACTCCCAGAGGTAGAAATCGTCCGGTGTGACAACGAGTCCTTCTTCAGGAAGTGGAGTGATTCCTCGTCTTGGATGGAGTAATGTTGCTCCAAGAGGGATATCGAGGGAGAAAGCACCTATTTTTCCATAAGTTGGTAACCGAACGGCACCGCTCTCCAAAGCTTCAAGAATATGCTTATGCGCAAGAATAGCCATCCTGCTGTAAAAAAAGCAGCTTATTAAAAAGATTGCGGTTATCAAAGTACGATAAGAAGATAGAGATTAATTCGGAAGATATCTCGCGAGATCACGCTGATCAATCATAAACTCACAGGGAAGTTTGCCTCTCAGAATATCTCGAGCCATGCGTTCATCAGGAATAAGGTTGACAAAGATGCGATGCGAATGATCCGTTTCTTCACCACGCTGGATACGAAGTCCTAAAGAATCCATTTGGACAGGGAGAGAACTGACAGGAATGGAACGATAATGAGCACACTGACCTTCCGCTTCTTGTTGCGGAAAGACTTCATCAAAATAGATTCTTCCCAAAGAAAGTGCGCCGTGTTGATAACGAAAAGGATCTTGGTGAGTGGGTTGAACAGCTGGAACAAGACTCATCAGAAGATCTTGGAGAAGAGAGGTAGTATACAATCCACTTCTTGGAGCAACCCAGTAATCAGCAACATGACTCCAGCCGCTCAAAGGGTCCCTGTCCTGATGGCAGCCGACAAGAATAATGCGAGTGTCGCGAGCTAAGGATGTTTCAATCTCTCTCAGGGTGTTCATAAGCAAAACCTCACCTTGGGCCAGAGGAAAGCTCGTATTTTTAAACTTTGTGAGAAGGTATATAAACAACGACCTGTTGAGGAGAGTTCATGGACCAAAAAACCGCAACCATCAGCAACGAACGGCTTGAGAAATATTTCTCTATTACAAAAGAGGCTCTTGCAAAAGCAAAATCTGCACCGTGTTGCGGTAAACGCACCGAATGTACAGAACATGCTCACATTGTTCTTGATATGGCACAACGCTACTATGATGATGCCCTGCATTTTCAGAAAAAAGGAGAAATCGTCAATGCCTTTGCCTGCCTGAATTATGCACATGGGTGGTTAGATACAGGCGCCCGCTTAGGATTGTTTGAAGTGAAAGATAGTAGATTGTTTACCGTTGATGATGATTAAACGTGAGAAGCCGATTAAGTTTGAGAAGTTGTTGTTGACTTCGGATACAACCCCGGCTCCATAAACACCTTAAAGATCTTCACAGCAAGACCCTTGTCGTTCTCAACCATGTCCTTGCTTGTCATTTTTGCATTGCCGAGTGCGATCAATTCGTTTTTGAGTGTCATCACAGCAACCAGATCTTCAACCGCAATATCTGATTCGACTTTGCTGATGCCAGGAACTTTGACATCGATGCCGTGGCAGAGTGTTCCTACACACGTGTCCAAAACCCAGATCTTGGGGAGATGTCGCACTGCAGTTTCCAACGACTGGATTGCTTTTTTCAGCAGGCTTGCATCGCCTTTTTCTTTATATAACCAATAAGCATCAGCAAGATCCTGCAAGGTTACTAGCGTATCTTCACGAAAAGGACCCGCCTTGGTTCTGCGAAGTTCTGTCATGTGCGCTCCGCATCCCAGTTTCTGGCCGATGTCATGGCAGAGTTTACGAATATACGTTCCTGCTTGACAGCCAACCCTAAATAAGACCTCTTGTTGGTTTTCATCAATCTCAAGAATATCAAGATAATAAACCGTCCGAAAGCGCTCCTGCCGTTTTACTGAAGATCGAATAGGCGGAAGCTGTTTGATCGACCCTGTAAACTCTTGGAAAACTCCTTTTAAGGTTTTTTCATCAGTCGGTTTGTGCACGTGCATGATGCAGATATATTCTTTCCCGGCAGGAAGCAGGGCTTCAACAACCTTGGTTCCCCTCCCCAATGCAACAGGAAGCACTCCGGTTACATGCGGATCAAGGGTTCCCGAATGTCCGCTTTTCTCAAGCTTTAAGATTTGCTGGACAAAGAATGAAACTTGGTGGCTGGTTGGTCCTCTTGGTTTATCGATGTTGACAACGCCGTATTCAATCATCGTGTCAGGAGAACGCTGATTGGGATCGCCTCCCCAAGCAGGATTGGTGCTTGCTTCTTTTTTGATGAGAAGAGTGCGTTTGATGGTTTCAAAGGGGAGAGCGTGAAGCATACTTCTTGGGAAAGCACAGCAGATATAAACATTTCGGTTTTTTGGGGGAGATTTTGATCAGAGAATTCAGCGTTTATACAGCATAAAAGAGTAACTGTCGCCTGCACCGACTTTCGATAAAAAAATAATTATTCAATCCCCAAGGCCTGCATGATCTTATCAAGTTTTTGATGAATTTTTGCAAGGTCTTCGGTAGAGTGGTCTGATCTTCCGCTTTGTGCAGAGTCTGATTTTACAAAAGAATGGTCATTTTTTCTAAAGCAATCACTGCAATAGACTGGCTTGTTCTGTGTTGGCTTGAAGGGCACGGTGCATTCTTTACCGCATTTATCACATACGGTTGTGTGCATTTCTAGTGGTTGCCTGTTTGATCGGTCTCCATCTCGCCTGAATGGTCTGCTGCCAAATCTTCCAGATGATTCGCTGGAATTTCTACTAAATCTTCCTTTTGGCCTGCCTGTTTCAAAACCGCCGCCAAATCTTCTCGCAGGTTTTCTTTCCCGTTGACTGCTTCTTTGGTAATCTCCCATATAAATCTCACCTAATAGGGATATAAGAAGAAGGGTTCCTTTATAAACTTATATGTTCAAGATAAATAGGCATCATGGATAGGTCTTGCTTCAGCAAGCAAGGAAAAATAAAAACGATGCGAATTTGCTAAGTCATGCTCTCTTCTTACTAACGTATCAAAAATGTGAATTAAAGCGGGATCGGTTAGTTTCCTCTGAGCATAGGGAAATAATTCAGAAACGTCAAAACCAAGGTCTTCGTATACCAAAGCCATCACTCCTGCGTCGAGTTTGTCCAATTGCTTGGCAACTCTTGCTCGAGGAGTAACGCCGTGATCATACTCAAGCCAAAGATCCATTACTTTATCCCCATACAGTAGAGGATTCGTGATACTCTGCATCGCTTCTGTTTCTAATCTACTTTTTTCTACGGGATCAACACCATCAGAAGGGATAATATCACCAACAATAGACTCAAGACTCAGCCCAATCGTGAATGAAAAGCATCGCAGTTGTCCGCAAATCGCCGGTGTAATGAAAACCTGCTTGAGCTGTTCGATAACAATGTCCTGCAACAGATTCGCATAAATGAGGCGGTACTCCTCTTCGTAACCAACCTTGACGCTTAAGATCTTTTAAGTGGTATAACGTTCTTAACGATCCCGCCAATCCAAGAGATTCTGTTGGTAGCATAGAAATCAAGAAACAAGAGAGATAAGAATTTATTTCCCTTTCTTCTGTTCTTTTTTTGCTTCTTGAGGAGCTTTTGTTTTGGATTCTGCTTGGGGTTCTGCTTTCTTTGCCTCGACAGCAGGTTGAGATTCAGCTTTTTTTGCTTTTACTTCAGCCTTCTGTTCAAGTCCTGCTCCAAAAAGTTCGGCGTGGACAACACCCTTGGAATCCTTAGTAACATTGATTTTAACTTTCCGAGGAGGATTCTTCATGCCGTGAACCCAAATTGCTTCATTCAAGGCCTTTCCAAGACGAATGTCTTCGGATTTCATGTGGCGTGTGAGAAAATTGCGTACTCCGATGATACTTTTCTTTGCTCGTTTGTATACCGGAACTTTCAGCCATTCTTTTGCGATAGGAATGGTATATACACGTTCAAGATCTGCCATAAGTATCAACCATGATTATGCTTTTTTGGAGTGTCTTCTCCAATTGCGTTTGACAGCAGTATGACGTCCAGGATGGACGCGCTGTCCTACACCGTATTTTTTAGGAACAGTCCAAAAAGGAGCCCAGCGGGTTTGCCGCCCTCGTTTTACAAGGCGCGCTTTTCGTGAAGGATGTTTGATCGTTGCCATTGTTGAATGCCTTTTTTAATAGTTATTTGCGGATGATTTTGATATCGCGTGTTGTTTCTTGATTGATTAATTGGAGGAGCTGTTTGAACTCTGCATCATCAACATGTTCAAGTTTACGTTCATTGATGAGCTGCCCCAACACTGTCAGCACCTGAACCGCACGTTCAGGATGTGCTGTTTTAATATTCATATACCGTTCAAAGGCTTCTTTGCTTAAACGTTGCGTAACATACGACTCCAGCATCTTGATCTGCTGGTGAAGTTCGGCTTGCTGAACTGCTTGTTCATTCTGCTGTTTTTGATAGTGGTGCTGAAGTTGTGCAAGCCGTTTTTGTTTGAGGAATGCAAGTTCATCCATGGGTGTGGTTCATCCATCAGTGTAAGCATCTCAGCGCATCTAAACAGTTGATGCAACGGGTGGAGCTGATTTTCCTGCAGGCCTTCCTGTTTTTCGGATACCGATAGCAGTCTTGTCTAACAAGGACTGGCCTCGCGAAGTGATGATGCGTCCTTTTTTGCCTTTGATATCAATTTGTTTTACTAATTGAGATTTTTCAAGTTGCTGTAAGACTTTTCGAATAACATTTCCCGAACCTTTTCGAAAGCGGTTCGGTTTGTGGCCTCGATTTTTTCTTCCGCCGTATTTGGTTCGTAATTTTGCTACACCAACCGGACCTCGGTTTGCAATGGTGCGAAGGATTGCTGCAGAACGTTGAAACCACCAGTCATTGTCAACAGGAGGCCTCATTTTGTGAGCACCGGTTTTAACATAAAACGCCCAGACAGGAGGCTTGACAAGATTCTGTTTCTTGAGTTCTTTTGCGGTTTCTGTAATCAAGGCATTTGCTGGAACATCATGGATATTCATATATTCACCTATACGGGAACAACCCCGAGATGCCAAAGGGCACCCGCTCTCATTTATAAAGCTTTTGGATTGGCTTCCTGTATCAAGACCCCATCAAGACGATGAAAACTAACTTTTTATAGTTGTTCGTATTCCCTTCCCCCCAACATAAGAGGGAAGAGGGGATAGAGATGCAAGCTTATCAGATAGTTCATCAGATGCAGGATTCTCGTAAACGGATAGAACAGAGAGTGATCGTTGCTTTGCTCCTCTTGACACTCCTTGTTTTGGTAGGCTGTCAGCGAGAGCGTGGCTTTGAAGCAATTACCGGAGACCTCGTAAATGAGGGAGGAGATGACCAACAGGGTGTGGGTCAAGAAGTCCGTCAAGGAGATATTATCCAAGTTTATTGCACAGATTCTGATTTAGGAGATGAACCCACACTTGCAGGAATAACAACCACTTCATCAGCAACCGTGCAGGATGCATGCAAACAAGGAACACTGCAAGGAACATTGGTTGAATATTACTGCGAAAGTTCACAAATCAAACAACGGGAGTATTCATGCAAATATGGATGCCAAGAAGGAAAATGTTTATTGACAGCACCTGCTCTTGTTCCTGAACCTCAGCCGGTTTTACAACAGGTGGTACAAGGACAACCTGCAGTAACTATTACACGAGGAATACCGCTTCTTCAAGTTGATCCTGTTGCGATAGCAGAAGAAATAGAAAAACAGAAAGAACAGGAAGAAGAACAAAGAGTTGAAGAGAAAAAATTAACAGAAAAAGAATTCTACAACTGCATAAATGGTTTTAAGGATCCCTTTGAAACTGATGTCGACTGCGGAGGAAGCTGCAAACCCTGCAAGTATGGCCAAATGTGCAAAGAGCAAGCAGACTGCAATGTACCGCTGAAGTGCAATCTGCGGGCGAAGAAGTGCATGAGGACAGGGTACTAGCGGATCAAAACCGATAGGTTTATAACCTCCGGACCTTCAGGATGGGGTAGAGACGTGGAAACACGAGAGTATTTTGAAATTATCGCTTATATCGATGATAGCTCATACTTCTTCTGTTTCGACCAGTGCGAGTATAAGAACTGGTTTTAGTCAAATGTGAGACATGTTAATCGTATGGTCTTTAAAACAATAAAGAAAGAAATAGTAACTGCACTCAACGAACATGAAATTCATGTACCGACAGGCATCCAAACCAAGACGATACCGCGCATCTTAGCAGGAAAAGATGTCATTGGCATCTCAAAAACAGGTTCTGGAAAAACTGCTGCATTTGTTATTCCCATGCTTGAACACCTTCGGTCTGACCGGGTGATCCAAAAATTAGTCATCTGTCCAACCCGGGAGCTTGCGGTGCAGATTGCGACAGAAATAAAAAAGTTCGGAAAATACGTACAAGCGCATGTTGCAACGGTCTACGGCGGTGCATCGATGCACACGCAAATCGAGGAGATACGAAGGGGAAACATTGTCGTCGGAACTCCGGGAAGACTGCTTGACCACCTTCAAAGACGAAATTTAAACTTGTCCAATCTCAACTGCGTCGTGCTGGACGAAGCCGACAAAATGGTGGACATGGGTTTTATCAATGATATCAGAATGATTCTGAACCAGACACCAAACAACCGGCAGATTTTGCTGTTCGGAGCAACGATTTCTGACGAGGTCCTTTGGCTCCAAAAAAAGTATATGAAAAACTCAGAAGTCGTGAAAGATGAACTGCATCTCAAAGAAGAAGTGCTCGAACAGTATTATTATGATGTTGAATATAACGAAAAATTCTCCCTCCTTGTTCACTTGCTGAACAGCCAGCCTATAGAAAAAGTGATCATTTTTTGCTCTGCACGTTCTACGGTTGAACTGGTTACAAAAAACCTGAAAAAGCAGAACATTGAAGCAGATATGATTCACGGAAAACTTCCCCAATCAAGAAGACTGAGAGTGATTGAAAATTTCAACAAAGGTCTTTTCAATATTCTTGTTGCATCAGCTGTCGCTGCGCGGGGAATTGATGTGAAAAACATCAGCCACGTGATTAATTACGATCTTTCCAAGGATCCGCAGGAATACGTCCACCGTGTAGGAAGGACTGCTCGTGCAGGAGAAAAAGGAAAGGCTATAACCTTGTTATGTTCAAGAGATCATGAAGCATTTAGAGAGGTCTTAGGAAAATATCAGATGAAGGTGGTTAATATGCCAAAGGTGCAGTTTGAAAAGCTTGCATTTTTTGCCAGAGAACGCCCTCAGCACCAGCAGTTCAGAAGAGGATTTGGACGATTCAATCGGAGACGATGAGGCACCTTACTCTTTACTTGTACTCTTTACTTATTCTTGCACAATCATCACTATCTTTAAAAACCACAACATTCTTTATAAAGTTAGGATGGTCAAAAGACTTGGTGATGGATTTGTTATAGTAACCGTACTCGTTGTACTCCTCACACTCCTTTCTTTTGGAAACTTTGATTTCTTCAAAACTAAAGGTTCTGCTGGTCCTGGCTCTGCTATTACCGGCTTTGCCGTGCTTGAGAACCTTGGCCCGCAACAACGCCAAGGAACTGAAGTTGAACAGATCCTTGATTCATCATGCTATGACTCTGACAATTATAATGGTTTAACCGATACTAAAGCACAAATCTATACGAAAGGCCATGTTTCATTCTATGGGATCAGCCATACGGATGTTTGCGGCAGGGATGTGTTCTTTAATCATGTCTATGAACAAGTCTGCGAACCTGCAAGTATGGAACTCATCAAAGTAGTAATACCCTCAGTCAAGATTCTTGAATGCACGGGGGGAACAACCTGCATCCAAGGTGAATGTGTGTGAAGCACCATAAGCAAGGGTTCTTTCTGATCCTCTTTTTTCTTGCAGTCATGCTTCTGATCCTTTTCGCAAATACTAAGCAGGGATTGCTGGGCTCAGCCATCGAAACCAAGCGTTGCCATGATGCTGACCTTACGGATCTCTCTGCAGATGATCCAAGCTATGGCATGGAGGGGCATGTTTTGGTGCTCTCAGGTACGAAACCAGTGCAGAGCTTTGTAGACAGCTGTAAAGGAAGGACCTTGACTGAGTATTATTGCAAAGGGAACACCAAACACCAGATGAAGATTGACTGCAAAAAACCGTGCACCGGCAGAGGAAGATGTTGATACGGTTGTAAAAAGGTAAAAGTTGCTTTGAAAATCTTTATATACGTTAAGGACACGCCAGCGCAAAGATTCCACTAAAATTGCGAGAGGCGAACGTGTGAAAGACCATATTGTTTTGGTGATTATTATCTTTCTGTTTATGACGACGGTTGCCATGATTCAGAGCAAGAACATACAGCAGGGAGAAGAGAGAGAACAGCCGCTCACAGCCATCACGGGGAATGCAGTAGGAGCAGGGGAGAAAATTGAACAAGNNAGACACACCACCTCCCACCAAAACAAAATCACCACCCCCCGCAAAATTATCAACCAACCTATCAAAAACCAAACCAAGAATACAGCCAGCTTGCGACACAACCTGCACACCTGCAGGCATTACCTGTGCAGAGGATGCGCTTCGGATCTGCCAAGACACCGATGGAGATGGATGTTTTGATCTCACAACAATTGCATGTATTTATGGCTGTGATGAACAACAGCAGACCTGCAAAAGTAAAGGAGAAGGAGAAATCAAGGAAAGCATAAGCAAAGAAGAAAGGACATTCGAAAGAAAACGCCTGGCCATTGCGCAATCAGACCTGCTCCGGCAGCCGATCGCCAAGCTTGAAACGCAGGAGAACTGCGGAGGAGCTTTACAGGGGATCATTGAATGGAATCCGGATCAGTCTGTCTGTAGAAAAGACAGTGTCAACACACCGATATCAGGATATACCACGCTTCTGAACTGTTGCAAACGCTTCTTTTATCAATCGTCATGCACCAAGAGTTTTGGCATGAAGCAACGAGGATTGGTGCTGAGCTCGCAGTTTTTTACGGTGGGTTGTTATGATTCTTGATCTCTTCCTGATCTGAAGAAGATCACACAAACTATTTATACCCTGCAACTGACCAGGAAGAGATGATCCTTGCACTTCCCTCAGAACAGCTCTTTCTCATCGGCTTGGCGTTCATTGCTCTCATCATTGGATCNNGCTGATTGTGCTCGGCTTAGGAACGAGATTGATCTTCACGATTTCCACAGGGAGTGGCTGGTATCTTCTTGAAGGACTACTCGGATTTATCCTCTTTTTTGTGCTGGCTTGGGTGATGTTTTACTCCGGCCAGTGGGGCGGGGGAGACAGCAAACTGTTGATGGGCCTCGGTGCTGTATTTGGCCTCGATGTAGGACTACCAGGGGATCTCCAGCAAATGAGCATTGCCTTTGTGATGAATGTGCTTATTGTGGGAGCAGTGTATGGACTCTGTTGGGCAATTATTCTTGCCATCAAGAACAGAAAAGCGTTTGTACAGCAGTTGAAAGACATCAGCAAAGAACGGAAAATCCGCTTCTTACGAAAACTCGTGCAATATAGCTTCTTCATCTTTGTTTTTATTTTCATCGTAACAGCATCTTCGACGACATTTTTAGTTCCTCAACGAGAATGGAGACTGGCAGTGAGCGCACTTTTTGTTATGATGATACTTCTGTATTGGGTCTTGCTGTTGACTAAAGCTGTTGAAAAGATTGCCATGCTCAAACATATTGCACCCGAACGTTTGACACCAGGAGATTGGATTGCAGAAGATGTGATAGTCAAAGGAAAGCGCATCTGCGGACCCAAGGATCTGGGAATTGATGAACAGCAGATCAAAACCTTATTGAAACTGAAACAGAAAAAGCTGATTCATACAGTTCTTATTAAAGAAGGAATTCCCTTTGTTCCGAGTTTTCTGCTGGCATTTATCGTCACGCTTCTTGCTCAGAATTTGGTTGTGACGCTTTTGATTTAATGATGGCAGATCTTTTATGTTAAAGATATTTCTTATTCAAGAAGATCTTAAAGACGATCGGTGCAACGATCAGATAGGCAATAAGGATGCCGGCGACCGTTGTGAAGAAGGGAAGATACCCTGGCTTTAAGGTATCAATGGTGAACAGCGCAATAAGAAATCCTAATACAGGGATGGACCCTGTTCCTCCGCGGAATCGGTAATAGATCGAGAAAAGATGGCCGACTATGACATAGACGCCTGCAAGATAAACAATGGAAGCTGAAAAGCTGAACAGATAGGCAAGGAACACCGCACAAAAACCTTTTCCCGCATCAAGGATCAAACCAAAAAATCCTGCCTGCCAGCTGTAGGTTTTCCATAGATTGTAAACATCAGGACGATGATTTCCTCGGTCAAATAAGCTTGTTGCGCCCAGCCATTTGCTTAACCACTGGCAAAAGAGCATGGATCCAAGAAAGTAGGAAAGGACAAGATAGACCATGTGGGTGAAAAGGCTTGCCATGGAAAGAGAAGAGAGGTATGATATTAAAAAGTTTTCTGATCTCTGGGCTTCCAAATTGAGTTTTCAGTTCGGAAGTGCATAAAAACCTGTGAGCACGATAGTTGTCCGCATAGGGGTAGATTGGTGTGGACAAACTTTGGCGAGTTCAACTGTTGCACTATAACCCTTTTTTTCTTTTGCATACAAGGTCTGAGGATTTGTCAGATCGACAAGGGGTTTTCTACAGCCTCCAAAGGTTGCAACGAGTGCCTCATAGATTTCTTTTGGAGGGATACTCTGTTTAATAGCAGCCACAGTACCAATCAAGCGCCCCAATGGTGCATTGATAAAAGGGATGAGATGAACAGGAATCGTTTCAGGAACATGCACCTGAGCGCCTTCTCTTTTGATGGGTGCACCAAAATATTCAAGAAAGAGAGATTCATTGCGAAGATACGCACCACGGTTCGTAACAAACGTGAATGCAACAGCCTGGTGTCCGTTGATCCTTCTTTCATCAACAGCATAGTTCCTTCTAAATTTACGTACAAGAGCTTCCAAATCAGTGCGCATAAATGAGGAAAATAAGAAGGGATATTTAAGCCTTTATCCTAATCCTTTCGCCTGTCTGCGATACACCGCAAGCTTATCTTCAGGAGAATATTTAGGCGGGCGACAGCTCTCGGTCTTTGCACCGCAGGTGCATTGCACTTTCATCGTGTAGCCATGACAGCTGGGGCATTTCAGAAGATGTTTGACCATGGTAACGCCCCTGACCTTATGAAGAAGCCTTCGCTTCCTTGCGTATAAATGAAGCTTCTCCATTTTTGGATTTCATAAAGGTAAAAACAGCGCTGGTGATCTGCTCAAGAATGCCTTCTGCAGTTTTGTAATCTTCTGCCTTGATTGTAAGATGGTATTTCCCGCCGCCGAGGTAGCGCGTCTGCACGCCTTCTTTCTTGGTTAATCCCAAAGTATGGCGAATTACATCAATGCCTCTTGGATCGTATGTCGTAAGCGAAAGATCACCGGTTAACGTAACCTCCGGCAGTTTAATACGCAGGAGAATTGCTTCTTTGAGTTTTGTTAAAAGGAGCTTGTCGAGCTTGAGTGTCTCGAGCTGAAACTGACCGCTCACCACTTCTTCAAAACAGGAATACAAAAGATCATAATGCTCGAAAACGGGTGTGGTAATTTTTTTATAGAGTTCAGGAACAGGCACCTTCATTTCTTTTGCAAGCAGTTCGATAATTTTCTCAGCAAGCTGTTCGTGCTTGAGCTGGGTATTTTTTTCACGGCGCTGTTTGTCATTGACACGGCGCAGAGAAAGATCAATGTTTCCTCGGCTCACCTCAATACGGAGAACTTTGCAGATGATCTTTTTTCCCTCGGCAACGTATTCCCGAATGTTGCGGATACGGCCAGGTGCAATTTCAGAAATGTGGATGACGCCAGTTTTATTTTGATATTCATCAAGCGTTGCAAAAACAGCGTTGTAATAGACTTTCGTAACTGTACACAACACAATTTCGGATTCTTCAGGCAATCCTGACTTTGAGTATAACATGATGGAAAAATCCTCCTGCGTTTTAGTCGAGAATTTCTAAAATGCGTGCTTTGACTCTCGCTTTTCCGCCCGTGGGATCAGCAAGGCTTTTTGCACACACTAAGCATAAAACCGGAGAAGCCGCTTTTCCAAACATGATCTGTTCATTCTTGCATTTAGGACAGCGGATTTTAATGAATCTTGATGTTGTTTCACGACCAATTGCGACCATAGGAATACCTCGTTGCTTTGAAATGTGTTTAGATGAGTTCTAAACGTTTGGTTCTGATGCCTGCTTTCTGCACATGGCTTTTTTTGCAGTTCTTGCATTCAAAACGAAGATCAAGTTTCTTTGTTGCTTTTTTTCCGGTCATCTTAAATTTGGTTACTGCAGGTTTTGAGTAACGGCCAAGATTTCCGGTGCCTCGTGCACGGCCCCGCTTGCGTGCTCGGTGTTTTGAACCATAAGTAAGTGAAGATGCTGCTTTTTTCTTTGACTGAACAATCTTATGTTCATAATGTTTTTTACAAAAAGGACAATAGCGGTTGATAACTTTAGGTTTTTTCATGCAGTCACACGTTCGTCTTGTTCATTTTCCTCATGATGAGGTTCAGGATGATCTTGATCTTGTATTTCTCTTCGCTCAGCTTTTTGTTTTTCAATCAGGATGGATGCAACCACTGCAGGCAATGCTGCAGTATCACCTTCCTGATACGGACCATAAATTTCTAAACTCGGCCCCACAAACTTTTGTACAACGCTTAAAAAGCGAACCGAAACAAGCGAAGGAACCGTCGGTTTTACTTCAGGTATTGGTTCAGAGATTTTGAACGTCTCTAAAGCCACCGGAACACTTCTAGAGGGTTCAACGCCAGCACTCATATTTAAAGGTAACTTATTTGTAGCCGTGATACTATTCTCTACATTCCCCGTATTCCCTACACTGCCTGCATTCCCTGCATTCCCCCCAACAGTCCCTGCAAGAACACCTAACTGATCTCCTTTATGGGTCTCCAACAGGACGACCAGCGCATCAAAAAGACGCTTTTCATTTTCTAAAAGAAGACCAGTGTTGACAATGCTTTGCTGGGTTCTCGAACGCATGACTGCGAGCCCCACCAGTTTCTTTTCTCTTCTGCTGTACAGGTCGCGCACCATTTTTTTGAGATTTTGGATCTTTAACTGGATTTTTTCAATCTCGTCATCGGAGTTGGGCTCTTCATGCATCTGACGCAGTTCTGTATAGAGGGTATTGAGATAATCAAAAACTGAACCAAAGAAATCAGGCTCAAGCTGCTGGAGGTCTTCTCGATTCTTTTCTCTCCTTAAAATTTCAAAAAGAAGCTCATAGCTGATGTGCCATTCTTTTTCTTGTTTGCTTGGCGTTTCTGCCATGGTTATCTACCACCCTTGTTGCGAGGAGAAAACCTATAGGTTTAAATACTGTTAACCCCCGCAATAAAGAGGGTTTAACCCCTATTTAAAGTTATTGAGGCTGAAGAAGAGGATGCAAAGATGATACTCCCATCTCGTGCTCCCCACTCATGCATCACCGAATTCCTCACCAGGATTGTAAAATGACTGCGAAATTAACATTCCAAGATCTCACATTCTATGAGATGCCTGACCATGTCCGCATTGCGTTATTGAAGCATTTTTATATTGAGATTGAAAAAGAACTTCTGAAGGAGGGGATAGGAACGTATAACATTCCTGATCCGCACACGATTGAGTTTGAAGGCGTCATGCAAGAGCAGGCTGAACGGAAATTCTACCAGATACTTGGAAAACATATTGATGAACTGAAAAGTATCAAGGGAAGAAATACGGCAACGTATGTCCACAAAAACAGCGGGATTCCGCTGATGGGCTGTCTTTCTTTTGGGATTGCGGACAAGGGAACAACACTGCTTGAGATTAAACCGATCACCGGATGCAATATGGGCTGCATCTTTTGTTCGGTTGATGAAGGCATCGGAACACGCAAAACCCATGAATTTGTCGTCGAGAAAGACTATTTGGTGCAGGAAGTGAACAAACTTTTGGATTATAAAAAACACCAAGGGATGGTTATTTATATTAATTCTCACGGCGAACCGTTCTTGTATGCGGACATGGTGGGTCTTGTTGCCGATTTGAAAAAAAATAAATGGATTAGTGAGATCCACATCATTACGAATGGAACATACTTGACACCTGAACTATGCAGCCAGTTGGACAAAGCAGGGCTTACGCATTTGAATATTTCTGTCAGCGGATTTGATGCTGAGAAAGCAAAAGAAGTGATGGGTTCTACTGCTTACAATATTGAAAAAGTCAAGGAGATCATTACCTATTTGACGAAACATACGAAGATTGAAGTCATTATCACACCGGTGGTCATGTTTGGTATCAATGAGCGGGAAATGGGCAAGATTATTGTATGGGCCAAGCAGATTGGAGTAAAAAAAGTATGCATCCAGAATTTCTTGATGAATCGACGGGGAAGAAATCCTGCCAAGGAACTGGATTGGGAGAAATTTAAGGAATTCCTGCACCAGCTTGAACAAGAGCACAGCATGAAGCTATTGTTTGACTTAAAGCTTGAAAAAACAAAAGAATACCCGAAGCCATTTAAACGAGGAGAGGTAGTGCAAGCCGAGATTGGCACGCAAGGACGCTACAAGACAGAGTATATTGCGGTTGCACAACAACGCTGTATTACGCTTCCGAAAGTGGTTCAGAAAGGGGATAATCCATTGAAAAAAGGAGAGCGCATTTCAGTGATGATCACGAAATCGAATCATAATATTTTTGTTGGGGAGATTGTTCATAAACGCGGACGAAAATAAGACTAGTGAATGATTAAGAAAGTTCTTACTACTTTTACTAAGAATACCAACTTTGCTGCATCATCCTTGGCCACGCCTTGTGTGGTCTCGCCCCGCGCTCAGAGCGCGGGCCCTGTAATTACTAGTCCCGACGCGCATCGTGCGCGTCGGGGCTTAGACGCGCCACGACGTGGCGCGTAAATAGTGATGCAGAGGAGTAGTTGTTATTATGATTATTATTAAGTACAAATATTCTAGTAAAAATTCTATAGAACCCTCGCTGTAGTCGAGAAAAGCAAAGAAAAAGAAAAAAAGAAAGAAAAAAGATTTGTTTACCCTTAAGGTGTTGGAGCACTGACAGTGATGTCAGACAAGCTTGTTCCGGTAACAACTACTTCCTTACCTACAAGTTTGTCGGCATAGTCAGCATATTCTGCCAATACTTTGGTACCTCGTCGAGTGTCAGCTGCAGACCATCCTGCTACAAGCAAGCCAACGTTTCCGTTTGCATGTTCGTACAGTTTGATCACTGCTTTACCCTCTGAGAGGCCAGATTCAGCTCCACATAATGGAGTTGCGGAACCCATCCATGTAGCAGCAACGCTGTTGATACATGGTCCACCTACAGCAACAATGTTCTGTGAGGTTTCTTGTCCTGCAACTTCACTTGCAAGCTTAGCTGATCCAACGGTAATGGGGTTTACGACGACTGCACCACCTGCTGCTGGTCCAACACGCGTTGTAGCGGTTGATCCAATGGTGATGAATACGTCTGCTCCACGCTGAGCAAGCGGGTACTCGATGGTCAAGTCTTCTGCGTCATCAGTATCGTCTTCGTCTGTTTGTTCGAAGAATACACCGTACGTTGAAAGACCTTGTTCGAGATCCTCTTCGTCAAGCGACTCCATCTTTAAGACNNATCAACTTCGTTGTTGGTTTTTCCGAAGAAGTGAATAAAGAGCACTTCATTTAATCCGGAATCCAAGATACCGTTGCCATCAAACTCGGATGCGAGTGTGGTCAGGGTTGTCGAGAAGTTGACGTTCGCTGAGGAACCGTTGACTGCTTGGAACAATGTTTCTCCATTGTTGGGTCCAGAACTGATGTCCCGGAAGTGGTCTGCATAGTCCTGCAAGTTATTCAACATAGTTGCGGACTGTGCAGTTGCTCGTGCACCGAAACTAGAGTTGAACTGTTGTACACCACCATACATTCGGGTATGGAAGTTGTTTGTTGCAACGAAACTTGAAGTTGCGTTTTGGGTTAAACCACCAAGTCGTAGGATACCTCCTCCATTTACAACAACATCGACGATGTCAAATGCAACGTCTCCGTCGCTGTTCTGGTCAACTGCGAGTGGGTATTTCGCCAATCCGTTGGAACCTGAACTGTTCAGACCACCAGCAATGTACACGTTAAAGGTGTTACCTCCTACAACAAGCGTGTTAGCGAATCCTCGTAAACAAGGGTTTTGTGCCGCTGTAATACTTGGAATGGTTGTCGAGTAGACAATCTCCCGCTGGCCAGTTGCCTGGTCCTGGAAGGTGATTTCCCTATTCGTGACATCAGCTGCCTCGTAGCTCAAGATGTGAGTAAACGAGGTCTCATCTCCTGCTGATCGGCTGCTGGATCCTTCATTCGTCAAGACAAAGAAGTCATCTTCGTCAATCGGGAAGAAGTTACTACAGTCGTCGGTACCAGGAATAAGGGAGTTCGTTAAACTCGCTGCGTTCACCAGTGAGTGGTTTGCTCCGCTACTTGCTGCTGTATGTGAACCTGTTGTCAAGTTCAAATACAACCCAATG
Organism: Candidatus Woesearchaeota archaeon; assembly: GCA_013331695.1. Lineage (GTDB taxonomy): Archaea > Nanobdellota > Nanobdellia > Woesearchaeales > UBA12501 > UBA12501 > UBA12501 sp10192u. The sequence goes on along the minus strand of DUFX01000076.1, from coordinate 2,617 downwards.
GTCGTGCTGTTGACGTGACCTTCTACAAAGATCAAGTCATCGTCTTCATCTCCATACTTGAAGAAGCCATACTCATCTTGACTGTTGTCAATAAAGGGTATGTCGTATTCCAAACCTTCACGGTTTGTGAATTGAAGATCGTAGCTGTCATCCCCATTAGCGTCGAAACGGATAATGGAAACACCCGTGTCCATGAGGCCTTCGTATCGAACGTCCCAATCGTCTGACAACATACCTTCAGGTTCATCGAGGTATTCTCGAATACCATGTCCCGGAGCAATGTAGATGTCTCCTCGTGGAGAATCAGCTTGCAATCGGTACTTGAGGGTCTGCAGTTCAAAGGTTTCGTTTCGTGTTGAAACTTTACCCGTCATTTGAACTTTAGCATCTTCAATGTCTTCTTCGTGGATTTCTACTCCACTGACATCAAAGGTATCGTCGGTAAAGTTACTATCCGACAACTTGACCTTGTTTGCACCAAGGAAGAACTCAACGATATCACCGCCAGTTTCTTCTTCAGCTTCGTTAGGCAAGATGTCTCGGATACCTACTTCAGTACCGTCGCGCAGAACATCGGTTTCACCGTCTTCAAGCTCATCGGTAATTTCACCGTTGACAGAGAACTTAGCACTCACGAGAGCATCGGAAACGATAATCAACGTTACTTCGTACTCTTTGCCGTCAATGGTGTAGGTTCTTGTTTCTCCTTCTTCAAGGGTGTCAAGAACGTCTCCGCCGAGCATTTCGAGAACCACTTTTTGGGACGTGATATCAATTTCACTGTCCACAACCGAGAAGACTTTTCCGAGGATGTTCAATTCCTCATCTTCAATGTCTTCCAGTTCTCGAGGACCTGAGGTTCCTTTTTTGAAGTCGATTTCGGATTCAGCTCCTTCTTCGAATTCGAGTTCGTATTCGAACAAGGTGTGGCCGTCAACAAACTTCAAGTAGTCTCCTACAATGTCGTCTTCGTCTTCTTCAAACACGACTGATCCTGAATGGATGTATCGTGTACTGCTGGTGTTGAGGGTGTCCTCAAATCGCAGGTATTGGTTGTAATCGGTGCTTCCTTCATCGGTAACGATGGTTCCGCCTTGAAGACCTGCAAGGTCAAATTCAGTCAAGGTTTCTTTTACTGCACCGAGTCGTTCTTGGATTTCCAAGAGATCATTAGGTTCTGANNCCCACAACGTCTTCTGCTGCAGCTTTGTCACCAACAACGATAACTCCGTTAAACTGTCCATTTTTGATGAACATGGACGGATAACCGCTGAGGTCAGCTGCCATTGCGCCTAAGAAAGTAGCTCCTACCATGGAGAGACCTGCTCCTAGTGCTGCAATTTTTTTAATTGCTTTCCTAACTTTCATCCAAACACCTCCAGTGTTTAGCTGATTCAATTTTGGCTATCTGATTTGGCTTTCTTATTCGGTTGTTTGCTTTGCTTGGCTATCTGCTTTACCTAAATGAGTATATTCTCAGACAACTTTACCTAAACTAAGAAGGACAATAGTTTCAAAGGGTTCTCCATGAACCTGTTTGAACACGGTTTCTTATGATCTAGGTAAAGCGTGAGTATCAATGCGGTGAGTGTTTTATAAAGTTTGTTGCGTTTTGTGAAACGCAAGGTCACATTGATTTTGTTTGATTTCGTTTTATTACTTCCGAGTACTCATCGTTAGCCATGGATGAGTTCCTCTGAATGGAAGAGAGGTGATACGTGCTCTCTTCTCACCCTTTCTCTGTCTGAGATCATATAAAAGCTTTGGGTGGGGTGATCATGCCTTGTTGATTGATTTGATAGACCAAAAGGTATGAGAAGAAAAAATAGAGGTCCTTTTTGATATTGAGGTGGTAATAAATGTTCATTAAAGCATTTTGTGGCTATTCATCTTGATTATAAGAATAATCATAATAACACTACCACGTCCTGCATCATGGTATTACCGTGCCACGCGTACACGCGAAGCGTGGAGTTCAGAACGCCGAAGGCGGCAAAAGCGTGGCTGAAAATGATGCAGCAAAGAGGGATTATTTTAATAAGTTTGAAAAAAGTGATTGATACGCTCGATAGGTTTATAATCAGGTCTCTTTCTCGGCAAGTTATGAGCCTTTGTGATCTTCTTTTAGTTCAAGAACGTATAGGAAAAGATGGTGTTCCTTTTGGGTGCTATAAACTTCGAACCATGGATCCTACTGTGAGTGTATCACCGGATGAACTTAATCAAAGAAGGGGAAAATGGGGAAAAATAGAAGATGACCCACGTGTAACACTTCTTGGAAAATTCTTACGACGCTATTGGATTGACGAAACACCTCAAATAGTAAACATTCTTCGGGGAGAAATGAGATTTATAGGTATCCGGCCGTTTATGAGAGAACACTTTGAACGACGACCACCAGACCTGCGAGAAGAAATAGTCAAGTACAAACCAGGATTGATAGGGGTAACGTATGCCGAAGATGGAAATAAAATATATGGTTGGGAGCGTGCAATGGAAGCCGAACGACGATATCTTGAACGTAAACAAGAACACCCCATACTCACTGATGTGGTTTATTTTGCACGCGTGATGTATAATATTGTTTTTCATGGTGCACGGGGGATATAAAAAAGAA
>DUFX01000084.1 GCA_013331695.1 Candidatus Woesearchaeota archaeon | reverse complement strand
ACGGTCAAGCGCATTATCGAGGATGCTGTTGAACGGTCTCTTGTCTAGCTATCTTTGGTGTAACAATCCTTAAATACCTCTTCTTTATTTCCTATTTTTCATGAACATCGCCATCATCCTCCCCATCCCTGATTTCGCAGGCCCCAATATTCAAAAGCACCTTCTTGAGAAGTTTCCCTTTCAAACGCTGAAAGATACGTTTGAAAACAAAACGGTTTACGAATTAAAAAATGAGTTCCATATCATTCGTCTCTTCTCCACTGATACCTGGTGCGTCCTCTGTGAACATATCGATAACCAGATCAAACAAGAAACTCAATTTGTTCCTGATCTCCTCATTTTTGCAACAACACACCGGAGCGAGAAAGGTGTCCCTTCATTTTGTGTGCATCCCTGCGGAAACTGGGGGGAAGAAACAAAGCTGGGTGGAAAACCAAAAAATCTTGCACCAGCAAACGCGCCGATGATGCGTCATCTGATTCAGCATATCAAACAAGCATGCACGTTGCATCACATTGATGGCCATCAGATCACCATGGAAGCAACGCACCATGGCCCTGAGCTGAACACTCCCACGATCTTTGTTGAGATTGGTTCAGAAGAAACGCATTGGAAAGATCCTGCATTCGGAAGCATGATGGCAGATGCGTTGATGGCAGCACTTGCAACTCCTGTTCCCGACTCTAAAGTTGCAGTAGGTTTGGGAGGCCCTCATTACGTTCCAAACTTTATGGCAGTCATGGAAAAATCAGATCTTGCATTTGGCCACCTTTGTCCCAAACATCACCTTGCAAATCTTGATTTAGAAATGCTGAAGCAGGCAATCGCGAAATCTCACGCAGAACTCGTGGTGATTGACTGGAAGGGTGTGGGCGGGTTTAAAGATCAGCTTATCCAGATGCTTGATGAACTCAAGATTCCCTATAAAAAAGTGAAGGAGTTTGAGGCTCTGTAGAAAAAGGTTGCTATGAGGCCAGCGCTGCCAAGCGTAGTTCTCCTTGTCACTCACCTTGTCGTGCAATTTGAACCAAGGGTTCAAATGCACATCCGAATCTTTGATTCGGATTGTGCTACTTGTAAGCGGTTTCAGAACATCACACGGTACGGAGCGCAGCGCTGGCCATGTACTTTTCAATACTTTCTACAGAGCCGGAGTTTGAGTAAGGTTTAAATAACTCCCCTTTTTCTTGCAGTATCACCATGGTCGCTTATGACGTTGATTTGTACGCAGTGCCAGTTCGTTTTGACATCGAACGTGCGCAATTTGATCTCTATCCTACTTGCGTGATCGCCCCAAAACCGGTGAGCGGAAGCGTACATATCCATGTTCCTTCTCGCAGGGATTATGATCTTCCTGATCTCGTCAGAACTGCAATGACTGATCTGGAAGAAGTAGAAAAAAAAGCTTCTTTGATCGACCGGTTCAAGAGTCATCTTCTTCAGATGCAACCCCGTTACTTTGGCCATAAACTGAGATCCGAAATTCTTTTTGCAACAGCTACAGGGTTTTTGACGTTGGCATACAGTCCGATTTATCTTCTTGCTTATGTTGGTGCTAAGGCTATCAAACTCCATGATTATACAAATTTTTTACAAACAAGTCCTGAAGGAAAAACCTTGGCTCATCACGGGGCAGTTGCTTTGCAGAATGTTCTTGAAGATGATGCAACATTTTCCTTGACTGAAGAGGATGTCCTTGCTTCATTTGATGATGCATACCTGTGTAAAGGTCCGGCAGGCATCCCTGATGATGATCTTGCTTCGGTCTTGAATTATATGATTCAGCATGCTCCTCGTTTAGACCTTCGTTTTCGTGGAATCTATGCACATCTTCTTGCACATCATCGCAAGCTTCGTCAAGGGATGCGCGAAGCTACTCTTGTTCAAACCTTTCCTGTCGAAGAACTTATTGTTGATCCGCAAACCGGAGATATTCGAACGATTAAGTTTGACCGTTTTGCAACGCGTGCAGCAATGGTGCGGGCATATCGTGAACAAAGAAATCGAGATGTTTAAAGATGTTTAATATCAACTGCATATCCTTACTTCTTCGCCGGTGCTCCTGCTTTAGCTCCGGGTTTTGCTCCTGCAGGTGCACCGGGTTTTCCGCCAGCACCGGGAGCAGCTTTCTCTTCAGCAGGCAATAATTCCTTGATAAGCTGATCGGGAATCTTCTCTTCCCGCATCTTGGATTTGATCTGAGAAGCAGGTTTGCCTTCCATTTCCTTGATAATAGCCTTTGCTCTGTTCTCGAACTCCTTGCGTCGGTGTTCTAATTCTTCGGCAAGGCGGATCTTCTCTTGTTCCAAAGCCTTGAGTTCTTCTGCAGACAATTCTGATTTTCCAGCAAGGATCTTGTCTTTGTACATACCATTGTTGATATCTTTGATGGTTTCCCGCGCTTGTTTTCCTTCAACAAGAATACCCATCGAATCGCAGGTTCCGCATATTTCTTTCACTTTTGCAAAATTATCTTTCCCTAACAAAGAATCCTGCTTCATTTTTGAAATTTTGATAATTTGTTCAATCTTTAAATCAGCCAGTTTATCCAGAAGCGGATTTGCTGCTCCTTTTTCAATGCCTGCTTCTTTCTTAATCAGTTGGGAAGAAGGGGGCGTTCCAATGCTAATAGTAAAACTCTTGTCTGACTTATCTACCGTTACGGCAACCGGCACTTTCATGCCCTTAAAATCAGCAGTTTTCTTGTTAATTTCAGAAATAACCTGGCCGATATTGACTCCGAGCGGACCCAGGGCCGGGCCTAAGGGTGGAGCTGCTGTAGCCTTTCCACCTTCAACTTGGACATTAACCGTTTCAGTAGCCATATCCTAGCCAGAAAAACAGGGGGTTTATAAAGATTGCGGGGAGGCGGGCTTTATCCCCCTCTATCCTTTCCCTCCTTTCATCTTGATTCTCACGACTCACACCGTCGCCATCAAAATCAGATACGTTCCGATGACCATCAGTGCACCGCCCAGGAAGCGCTGTCCAAACTGTCGTTCTTGAAAGAAGAAATAACCGATGAGGATGCTGAACAGAATAGAAAGTCTTTTCACAGAAATAACATACGGAACAAGGGTCAGAGTATTTGCTGTAAACTGCACATAGGTAACCAGTGCAGAAAACACCCCGATACCAAGCGCAATAAGCCAAAGTCGCGGTTTGATCATTTCTTTTACACCTTGCTTTTGCGTGCACATCCAGCATACCAAGAAAAGACCTGAAGAAAGTTTAACCAGACCTCCGGCGAAGCTTGCATTAGATTTGAGTGTCAAAATCTTATCAATATTCCCAGTGACGCTATACACGGTAGCAACAATGAACATATACCTAATACCTTTGTTGGTGTAAAACTTTTGAAACGGAAGCAGCCATTGCCTTGACTTTTCAAAGTTTATCACATACGATCCTCCAACAACAAGAAGAATTCCGATGAGTCCTTTGGTCGCAGGAAATTCATTGAGCATGAGCATGGATGTCAAGAGCATAAAAACAGGAGTAAATGCAAGCATGGGAATCACAAGAGATAACTCCCCCACGTCCAATGCTTTGTAATAATAAATATTGGCAATACTAACTCCTATAATACATACAATTGCCCAAACCCAAAAACCTTCCTGAATCCTTGGGAATCCTTGTATCCCTGACGCAAGCATGAGCAAGAGTCCTCCGCTGAGAATTACGCCCCCTGCAAGCACATAGCGGTGATACTGTCGTAAGTAATGCTTCACACATCCGTTTAGGATTGCATGAAAGATTGCAGCAAGCAGTGCAAGGATAAACCATTCCATGAATGCTTCTTACGTACACGGTCTTTATAAAATTATAGACCCCTTTTGTTGACACGCAGCAAGCTTCTCTACGAATCGTCCTCTTCTTCAGCAGGTGTTTCGCCTTCACGCCGGATAACCTTCACTGCATCGATCTTGACCGTGATCGGAATAGGAACTGCTGCTTCCAGCAATTCAACAACCACTTCACCCTTCGCTTTGTCGATACGGGTAATCTTACAGCTTTCCCGCTTGAAGGGTCCTGAAATGATTTCAGCAATATCATTCTTGCGGATGTTGATGTCTTTCTTGACCTGTTCAAGCATCGGTTCAATATCTTTGAAAGGAACTTCTTCTCTGAGAATCCCGCGTGCATACGGAATGTTTTGGGTTGCTTGTTCAGCATCGCCCTTGCTTGCTGATTCAATAAAAATATACCCTCTCATGCCGGGCGGATGGAGCACTGCATACACTGCAATTTTTTTCTTTTCAGCATTGCTGACAATAAAATCCATCACCTGATCTTCACGGTTTGCCGTGGTGCGGAGTGCAAAAACCATACTAGGTCTTCGCTGTTCTGCGGTTGCTGCCCCTGTTTTGACTTCTTTACTCATTTCCGGGCTTAATCGCTCCATAGGTTTTTCTTCGCCTTCTTCTCCCTTTTCTTTTATCCAATCTTTGGTGAGGTCTTCGGTTGAAGAAGCTTCAGTTTCTTTTTTCTTATTCTTTGCATCTTTATCTTCGTTTTTTCCTTCTAACTCTTCCTGCATTTCTTCTTCAAATGTCTTCTCTTGTTCTTCCATTTTCTCAGTTGTTTTTTCGTTTTCCATTGTGCGATTCACCTGAACTACATTTATCCAAACAGCATTCTATTCAACATAAAGATCAAGAAACCCAGCATACCAATAATGGCCATGCCGAGTGCAGAGACTTTGACAATCGTCTTGAATTCGAACATCGTGGGTTTTTTGGTTACTTTAAGGACTCGGACACATTCGATATAAAATTCTTTGAGCTGTCGCATCCACTCTTTCCAACGGCTTGGATGGGTGCTCTGTTGCGTTTGTTGAGTTCCTGTATGGGGCGTCGGTGTAGTCGTTATTTCTTGATGCACGTTCTCGTCACGTATTTCCGTTGTGTTTTCATTCATGTTGTATACTCTGTGCCTATTGTTCTATACCTTATTCATTTTGCGTACTCTTTGTAGTACCCTCTAAGCCTTGGAAACTCCCTAGAATACCCTCTGTTGAGGGCTCCTCCTTTTTAAAGCTTGCGGTATAGACAAGCACAAGAGGCATGAACTGCTCATTCCGTACTTGACACGACGCTTAATCCACAAACTCAATGCCCAGCTCGTTTTCAATCTCGAGTTTTTTCTTGACTGAAACCTTGCGGTTGGGTCCAAAGATCTGGGTTGATTTGACTCCGGTCACAATCAACAGGGTTCGCACCACATTGGTGAGATCATCACTGATCTGCGCCCCCCAGATGATCTTNNGTCATGTCCGGTCCGCCGGAAACATTGATCAAGGCTCCATTTGCACCAGAGATATCCACATCAAGAAGCGGATTCGTAATGGCTTTTTCAACGGATTCAAGCGCTCGGTTTTCAGTATCAGATTCTCCGACACCAATCAATGCAACGCCTCCATTGCCCATCACTGCGCGAATGTCTGCAAAGTCAAGGTTGACAAGTCCTGCTTTTGTCACCAGTTCAGCAATGCCTTTGACTGCATTGGTTAAGATTTCATCTGCAACTTTAAATGCAGTATGCAACGGCAGGTCAGGAGCAAGTTCCAGCAATTTGTCGTTGGGAATTACAATCAGTGTGTCAACAATATTTTCAAGTTTCTCAAGCCCAATAACAGCATTTTCATAGCGTCGCTGTCCTTCCATAGAAAAGGGCAAGGTAACAATAGCAACGGTCAAAGCGCCTTGTTTTTTTGCGATTTCAGCAATCACCGGAGCAGATCCTGTTCCGGTTCCCCCGCCAAGACCGCAGGTGATAAAAACCATGTCCGTATCTTTGAGCACTTCACGAATCTCTGATTCGTTTTCTCGTGCAGCTTCTTCGCCAATTTTAGGAATGGATCCTGCACCCATACCTTTGGTTGTTTCTTTTCCAATAAGAATCTTCACGTCTGCTGTGGTGTACAATAAATCTTGTGCGTCAGTGTTCACTGCAACGGTGGTTGCGCCTTTCACTCCCACTTCTGCAATGCGGTTGATTGTGTTGTTTCCTCCGCCGCCACAGCCAATCACCTTGATGCGTGCGCGCTGGCTTCTGAGGAGATCTTCAAGTTCTGCATCTGCAGTATTTTCTCGTCGCTGAGAACCTGTCATTTTCTGTGTGGTTTCAATTTCTACACTGCGTACTTGAACAGGAGGCGCTTGTCGGGGATATCCTGTAAAACCACTTGAGCCAGACGAGCCAGATCCGGAACCGCCGAAACTACCTGTGTGGCTGGGATACGGTGAAGTATGCTGTTGAAACCCCTGTGTTGCACTCATGGTGCCGGGTGTTTGCGTTGTATGCATAACTGATTGTCCGAATGATGATCCTGCTTCAGAACTCTGTGCGTATCGTATCTGTTGATTCGTTTGATTAGGATAAATATCCATCCCTCTTCACCCCATGTGTTTTTCGTCTTACTATTTCTCGTCTTATGCTTTGTATACTCCTTCTTCTCTTCCTTTTTCTTATACCCCTTTTTTCTGTATTCTTCCATGAGTAACTACTATTTAAAGTTTTATTATCTCAAGAACAACCTTTCTTTTCTTCTTCTCCTGCTTTTTAATGCGTTATTTTCCTTGAGTAGTACTCATTGTTCCCTAGTTACGCGGGCTTTTTGATGTCTTTTTCTTGTGATTTCCCTTGTTTTAATGCAACAGCAGTAATCTCAGGAATAAGCTCATGCACTTTTTTTGAAAACTCTTGAGAAAGCTGGTCAAGAAGCTCCTGTGGAAACTTCTGAAATGCTTTGAGGGAGATTGTTGCAGTGATGCTGTCGTTTTTTCCGTTCTGTGCCGCAAGTGTTGCCTGCACCTCTTCTTCATTGAACTGCAGACGCATCAGTGCAGTAAGTTTTTCTTTGGTATCAGTAACGATGCGAAGCGCTTTGATCGTATAACTCACTTCTTTGCTTGCAAGCGGATGATTAAAATCAACTAAGGTTCTTCCACCGGAAACCATTTTGATGGTTCCGACTTCATTATCAATAGTCACCTGGAGTCCGGGAATGGGCTGAATTTTTTGCTGGAGAAATTTGCTGGTGGGAACCAATTGGATGAGTTTTGCATCTTTTTTTCCAAATGCCTTTTCAGGGGGCAGAACAATAGTGTACTCTTTGTTGAGTTCTTTTCCTACTAACTCATCATCAAGGCCTTTCACAATGCTGTTCTGGCCGACACAGATAATTGCTGGTTTATATTTCGACGTTGCATCAGCATTATAGATCTCCTGCTGTTTTGCTATCTTTTCTTCGGTGGTATCAAACACCAGCTTTTCCTGTGTGAGTGTTCCTGTGTAGTTGAGCTCTACAAAGTCGCCTTTCTTCATCATTGTTGATGCGGTAGTTGCTGCCATACCTCTCTCGGCCATCGGGAGACGTATATAAAGGTATCGTTGGAGGGTTGTTCACTGCTTTCTTGCCCCTTAATAACTAATCCCTACAGGCTGTTTGATTCCTTTCCCCTGCGCAAGATTCCCAAGTATCTGTGCAATGCGGGCTGGGTCATACAGCTCGGCCTTCTCTTTCTGTTTCTTCTCTTCTTCTGCAAAGATTTTTCTCAACTCTTCTGTATAGATATACCCAAATCGCTCTGATCCTTCTGCAGTGTAATGAGCGGCATCAACAAAGTAACGTTCATCATGCCCCATGAATGTGTACATATCAATAAAGGAGACGTCCTCTTCTTCTGCAACCATCTGCACAATCCCATTATACAGTTCAAGATCAAGCTGTAATTTTTCTTTCTCAGGATAAAAAATATCCTTGTTGTAGTTTTCATGTCCAAAGAGCATTGCAATTTTTTCGTCAGTAAAAACCATCGGTTCTGACATCAAAACAACCGTAATGTTATGTTCTTTTGCTACGGCAACGATGCTCTTAAGATTGTTATAGTACAGTCTTGTCAGCATGGGGAGCGATTCATTCGTAAATCGCATGTTGCTGTAAATGATTGTACCATCCTTGGCAGGTATTTTCTTTGCCGTCAGTTTCGTTTGAATGTTCTTCAGTTTTTTTTCAAGTTTCGTCAGCACTTTACTCTTGTCGAACAGAAGCTTTCTCAGATTGGTCTCCTCGGTAAAGGTGGGGTTGAAATATTTATTTCCATAGTTGTATCTTTGAGTCTGCGGGTCGATCGGAAAATAACTCACGGTGAAATCGTTGATCACGTTCATCACCGTAATCATTTGGGGCTTGAAATTGAGAAGGTCAAATTGCAGGCGTACGAGTGAATGAGCTGTCGTATACCCTGAGCTTCCTGCATTGATGCATCGCGGCTTCTTGTTCCCAAAGACGCGCGTTTCATCGAGAAGATCTTCTGCTACCCCGCACCAATGGACGTTCTTACCATTAGCCATATCTTCGGTTGTGGATCCACCTAAGGCAAAAATGCGGTATTCATCAGGAGGTGGTTCATACTGAATATTGTCTGGCAGTCGAAATCCCTGAGGGTTCCAGATTGCAAACCCTCTATTTTCCTCGAGGGTCCCCTGCCGGTCTGCCTGTGAGAAACTGGGTCCGAAAATAAGGAAAGGGTTATACATCGAATGTTTGATAAGGATATTTCTTTTGGGCGCAGGAGGCTGATTGTCCGCTATCCTAAATCCGATCTCAAAGAGAAGAAAAATAATGAGCACGGTGAGGAGAAGGACTCCGATGTTTTTTGCATACCCCTTTATCTTCGTTTTTACTTTTTGCGTATCCCCTGTCTTGTTATGCATCCACTGTGTTGTTTTCGTTTTGATCTGTTCTGCTCTCTTCTTCAGCTCTATTTTTTCAAAGAAGGTACGCATCGAACTTGTCTTTTTGACAGGAAACACTTCTTTTTCTGGTTGCGTATCTTTTTCTTCTGTCCCATCACGAGTTTCGTTGTTATTTTCCATTATCTTTTTCCTTCTTGGTATTCCTTCTTCCTTCCATTTTTGGTTTTGTTCCAATCACCGACCATGAATTATTATTAACGGGATACACTTGTACGTTCTCAAGTCCTGCATTTTTCAAAAGCTCGATTGCTTCATCTTTTCGATAGTATTTTGCAATGCGTGGAAGGAGGTGGTCAAAAACCAGTTCATGAATCCTGCTAAAATTGCACTTTTTTAAAAGCTCCATATAAGGTGATCGTGATGGCAGATAATGGCTTCTGCAGTAGAGTGCAACAGAAAAAAAATAGGAGATAAAATTGGTCCACGTAATCGGGAGTCTTGAAGTAATAAATCGAATGGGGTTGATAAAGTAAATAATCCATCCATTATGTTCTCTCCCATATAACCATACAAGTACGCTGCCTCCTGGTTTTGTTGCTTCAACAAGTTTTTTCACTGCTAAGGGCTGGTCTTTCAGATGATGAATCACTCCGGTACTTATTGCAATATCAAAGCAATTTTTCCAAGGAATGTCATAGATCGAAAGATACTGGATTTCTTTGTGGGGGAATAGTTCAAGATTTCGTCTGCACAACTCCACAGTTCGTGGATCATAATCAAAAGCAGTCACTCGCGCCCCTGCCTTCAGGAGAAAATAACTAATTCTTCCTGGGCCGCATCCTGCATCAAGAACCGTTTTACCCTTAAAATCTTTAAACTCAAGCGGAGTGAGCCAGCGATGCACATGCTCTTGGTAGGTATCATCTAAGAAGAGTTGCGGACATGTCGTCCATTTAAATCCGAATCGTTCTTGGCTAGCCATTTTCCGTACTCCTTTTACCTATCGTTATGGTTTCAATTTGCTTTCTCTTTATAACTTTTTATTTTCTTTAGCCTTTTTTACTCGTTTATAGAGTGAAAGCGTTCCATTTCCATATGCATAACGTTTGGGGAGTGCGTTAGGAATATCAACCACGTGCTGATACTGGTTATCCAGCTGACTTTGGATGTTTTTGGTGACATTTTCGAGAATGGGCGGTTTATTCAGTTTCAGCCATCCGCGGTTGCTTTGTATCAGTACGTAGTCACTTTCATTTTCAAGGTGTTCATTCAAAATTTCCATGTTGAAACGGTTGGTCGCCCTTAAGAAATTCGTATTATTGTCATCAGAGAAAAGATAGTATCGTTCTGTCATCGGAGGGAAAGTCTTTCGATTTGCGGTGAGCAACTGTGCGATTTCATTATCTGCAATAAAGACGGTTGCATCAGGTTCGGTCAAATTTGCAATGATCTCTCCTGATCTTTTTGCACGCAGGATGTCGCTGTCTTCGGAAAGCGGATTGCTGAAATCAAGAACTGTAAAAAGAGAAAGCGACAATACTAAACTTCCGGCAATCCAAGCAATCACTATTTTTTTTGTAAACGCATTCTCTATCATTCTTATGAGTGCATGGAGCCCCACACTCACAACGATGACAAGGGGAGGCAGACTGTAAAACACATACACGTCATTTGCCCAGAAGTGCGGGATAAATATTGCAAAAAAAGAAGCAATCAAAAAAATGATCAGATGATGTTCCCGCATCCAAAGAACAAACCATGCACTTTGCCATGTGCTCCGAGATGTTGTTGGTGCCTGTACTTTTTTTTTGTGTTGTTGATGTTCTTTTCTTCGCTGGATATAGTGTTGAACAAACCACCATGTCAGCGGAATGAGGAAGATGAGTATTACTTTAAGGTTATTCATTGCTTTAAAGCTTTCATACACCACCGAAAGCCACGGTTCCTTTGCAACGTTTTTGTAGAATAACTCAGGATACAGATAAATCGTAAACGGTGCAAAAATTCCCAGCAGTGTATTCTTCCCATTGATAATCAAAAATTTAATCATCACTGCGGTTATCGTAACAAGTGAAACACCCATTGCCCTAACGGTTGTTTTGATCTTGTCTTGTGCAACAATGAGCATATACACCAGGAGCACCATCGCATACGGAAAAAGATTCATCCGTGTCATCATCAGCAAGCTTGCAAAGAAAAACGCAAGTGGAAATTTGATCGTATCCCTCATCTTTGTTGCAAGCACGCCTATCGAGAGCGAAAGCAAGAGAAGGCTGAGCGGGTAGGGCGAGACGCGGAGGAGGAATGAGAGTGCTTTTTGATTCAGCATAATCAATGCAATGGCAAGCAATCCTGCGTATCTGCTTTGCGTCATTTTTTTTACCGTAAAAAAGATGGTGATGAGAAGCAAACTGGAGAAAATAAGAGAAAACAATCTTCCCATCTCAAAGCTTGGTCCGATGAGCGTCTGTGAAAATCCATAGATATAATGGAGTACCGGAGGGACTCGCGACCATATCTCATCATAAAGCGTAAGGTCACGTTCGTAGATTTGCTGGCCAACATACAGATATTCTGTTTCATCGAGCCAGGTATCTCCATAAAAAATATACAAAAATGCCTGGGCTCCGAAGATGGAAACTAACCCGATGAGCAAGATCCAAAATCCCCATTTGACGATGCGCTCTTTTTTCATTTTCTCTCCTGCACCCCTTTTTCTCCTCTTTGTCGTTTATAGAGGCTGATGGTTCCGTTTCCATAAACATACCTTCGCGGCAAGGCGTTGGGAATATCAACCACATGCTGGTACTGGTTATCCAGCTGATTCTGGATCGTTTTTGTAACATTCTCGAGGATAGGTGGTTTGTTGAGTTTCAACCAGCCCCGATTGCTTTGTATCAAGACATAATCACTTTCATTTTCAAGGTGGTCGTTGAGAACTTCCATGTTGAAACGATTCGTTGATTTGACAAATACAGTGTCATTGTCGGTTGTAAAGAGATAATATCGTGCGGTCATCGGAGGGAAAGTCTTTCGATTTGCGGTGAGTAACTGAGCGATCTCATTATCTGCAATAAAGATGGTCGCATCCGGTTCAGTGAGGTTTGCAATGACAGCTCCTGATCTTTTTGCACGCAGAATGTCGCTGTCTCCGGAAAGTGGATTGCTGAAATCAAGGACCGTAAAGCTGGAAAGTGAGAAGAGAAGAAGGCCAAGAACAAAGGCAATGATCAAACCTTGTTGGGCTCGTTGTTCGGTTACGATCTTGTGTACTCCTACACTTCCCAACACTGCTAAAATAGGCATACTGTAAAACACATACGTGTCATCTGCCCAGAAATGGGTCAAAAAGATGCTCAAAAAACCGAGAGTAAGAAAGACCACAAAATGATGCTTCATGAGAAACGTTGTGAACAGGGTTCTCCTCGTTTCTTTGCTTCTTGTTTGCTCTGATATTGTTGCTCTTCTTTCCCGCAAAACGAAGAAGAGATAAAGCAAAAGTGGAATAGCAACTGCAACCAGAATTCCGAGACTTTGAAGCGAACGAAAAATCTCATAAGGGAGTGCGATCCAGGATTCTTTATTTGCTGTTCCATAAAAAAATTGAGGATACAGGTGGATCGTAAACGGTGCAAAAATTCCCAGTAGCGTATTCTTTCCATTGATCATCAAAAATTTAATCATCACTGCTGTTATCATAATAAAAGAAACACCCATTGCCATGCAAGTTGTCTTAATCTTGTCTTGTGCAACAACAAGCATATACCCTATGAGTACCAAGAACAAGAAGATCGTATTCATTCGTGTCATCAGCATCATGCTTCCAAAGAAAAATGCCAAGGGAAATTTGATTTTCTCTTTGATATTCAGACTTAAAGCCCAAATCGTAAGCATAACCATCAGTGCTATGGGGGCGCTTGCAGTTGCCCGGAAATAGGAAGAAAGTGCTTTTTGATGAAGTACGATAAAAGCAACCGCAAGAAGGCCGGCAAATCTATTTTTTGTTGCATTTTTAACGGTAAAAAATGAGACGATCAGAAGCAGTGTTGTTGCTAAAAAGGCAAAAACTCTCCCCATCTCGAAACTTGGCCCAACAATAGTTTGTGAAGCTCCATAAAAATAAAAGAGAAGCGGAGGCATCCGTGTCCAGATCTGATCATAGAGTACAAGATCCCGTTCAAAGATTTGACTGCCGGTATAGAGATAATCGCTCTCATCAAGGAACGTTGTTCCGAAAAAGAGGTAGAGATACGCCTGCGTGATGAAGATGCAGGCAAGAAACAGGACAGCAAGCCGGAAGAGCCATGATTTTTCTGATTTTTGCTTGGGTGTTTCTGCTGTTTGAGCGACTCTCTTTTCTAATTTTTCTTGTGTTTTGAGGTATCTTTTTTTTATGCTTTTTGTTTCTTGTTGTTCCTCCATACTTGTCTGGACACACGCAATTGTTTTATAAAGGTTTCGACGTGTGTTCTTAAACCCTGTGGAAACAAGAACCTTTAAATAATATGTGGCATGTGTTGGGTTCGTAAATCCTCGACGGGTGAGCAATACATGTGCGGCATTTCCGGTTTCAATTTTGACGACAAAGTCCTGCTGAAGAAGATGATGGATCTGACCAGCCATCGCGGGCCTGACGATAACGGTATCTATACTGATAAGGGTATCTCTCTCGGAAGCCTTCGTCTCAGCATTGTTGACCTCAGCAAGAAAGGACATCAGCCCATGTTGAACAAGGACGGTTCGCTGGTTATTACCTACAATGGGGAAATCTATAATCATGCGGAAATTCGTAAAGTCTTAGAACAGCGCGGCTGCCAGTTTAAGAGCAATACGGATACCGAAGTTGCACTGTACGCCTATCAAGAATATGGTCCAAAATGCCTCCAGCTCTTTAATGGGGAATTTGCATTTGTGATTTATGACCGCAAGAAAAAACTCTTGTTTGGAGCGCGAGACCGTTTGGGCATTAAACCTTTTTATTATGTCCATCTTGAAAAAAACAAACAATCAGACAACCAATTCATCTTCTGCTCAGAACTCAAAGGACTTCTTGCTCATGACTTGAAACGAGAAATTAATCTTGATGCGCTGAACTGGTTTGTCTCCCAGCGTTTTATCGCAGGCGAAGATACGATTTTCAAGGGCATCAAGCGTCTGCTTGCAGGCCACTATTTTACCTACAACCTTCAAAACAACACCCTCGCGATTGAGAAATTTTGGGACTTGGAGTATCCGGTTCTCAACAAGAGCGAAGATTATTTTGCTGAAGAGCTGAGAAAACGATTCAAAGAATCCGTCAAAATGCGCCTCATGAGCGATGTTCCTCTCGGTGTGTATTTGAGCGGAGGCATTGATTCCAGCTCGGTTGTTGCCATGATGCGCCAGCTCTCTCAAGAAGGTCAAGAAGGGGGAGCTCGATCTATCCAACATACGGATCACATCAAGACCTTTTCTGTAGGTTTCGGCTACGGCGGAGAAGTGGATGAACTCCAACATGCAAAACTCGTCAGCGAACATTTTCAAACCGATCACCGCGAGCTCATGGTGAAATCTGATCTTCTGCACAATCTGCCTCGTGTGGTGTGGTATGGCGATGAACCGCTTGCAGATCCTGCTTGTCTTCCTGCATTTTTATTGTCTGAAAAAGTGAAAAAGTATGTAACAGTTGTTCTTGCCGGAGAAGGTGCTGACGAGCTCTTTGCAGGCTATGAGCAGAATAAATTCTTGTTGCAGCGCAATAAACTGAAACTGATTCCTAAACCCATTCGTTCATTTTCCGCAAAAACTGTCAACATGATTCCTGATGCTGCGCTTCGGCCGTTCTTTACCTTTATCTCCAACATTGGAAAAGAAGGGCGTAGGAGATTTTGCAACTATGTTGCACATATTGACAATAAAGCTCAAGCATACGCTGAAATTATGAGCATCTTCAACAACGAAGAACGGCGCGAGCTGCTCAGACCCGAAGTGATCGAGCACATCAAGCTGTTTGATCACACCGATAGAATCAATCAAATGTATTATAACGATGATCCTCATCAAAACAACAAGCAACAGAGGGATTATTTGAATCAAATTCTGCACTATGAAACCAAAGAACCCCTTGCCGAGAACTTATTGATGAAAGCGGACAAAACAACCATGCCTTTTGCAGTGGAATGCCATGTTCCTTTTTTGGATCACACCTTTGTGGAATTTGCTGCAACGATTCCCACACATCTCAAACTGCACCATTACCACCATGAGAAATACATTCTCCGTCGGGCAATGAAAGACGTGCTTCCACAGCAGATTGTCAAGCGCAAGAAGCACCGCTTCTATGTTCCGATTGATCATTGGATGCACCAAGAGGAAGTCAAGAGTCTTGTTGATGACCTTTTAGGCGAGCAAACCCTTCGACGCCAGGGTTATTTCCAGCAGGCAATGATTGAGAAGATCAAGAAAAACTATGCAACCTCTCCTTTGTTCTATGCACGCCAGTTGTGGACCCTCATCAATTTCCAAATCTGGCACAAGCTGTATGTTGAAGAAGATCTTGCGAAGAAAGGACTCAACGCAGTGCATAAGCTTGGGAAGATGTTCTAGTATATGTGTTTTGATGTTTTAGTTATGTGGTATTTTAGTTCTACTTCTTTAATTAAACAACTAAATTTATAAATCATGAGTGTGATAAATTGAAAGGATGCAATTGAATACACTAAACATGAGGTGTTTAGATGTTTGATAAAAAAAAAGGATCAGACAACTATAGTATATTTATAGTTCTTATTGTTGGTATCGTTGGTTTGTTTGTTGTTGGAAATTTTGATGGGCCGAGTGTGGTTTCTGATGATTATGCTTCTGATGATTATACAGGTGATGTTGTTTCTGATTCTTCAGTGACTGGCAATTTTGTGGCAGGGACAGCGAAGAAGTTGAAACGGGGTATAAATATGCAGATTGCTGCTGTGCGTCCTCGTGCTCCGGTTCAGAATGCTCCTGCTGTGGTTGTTGATCGTGGTGTGCAGGCTGCGCAGGGTGTTGTTGATCGTAATGTTCCGGCGATGCCGGTGAGTATTGGCACTCGTTGTCAGAGTGATGCTGTTTGCGGTGATTTAATATGTGAGCGTCCAGGTGGTATTCCGCAGGGTGTTTGTAAAGTAAGGCAGGGCAGGCAGTGTACTGGTAATGCTGATTGCACCATGGGTTATGAGTGTATTAATAGGGTGTGTGTGCTGCCTCCTCCGGAAGTGCATGGTGAGAGTCGTGATGTGTATCCTTTGTTGGTGCATGTGAATAGTGTTATTGATGGGCAGGATGTGAATCAGCGTGCCACTGTTGCGTCACAGTTTTTTATGCATAATAACCTGTTTCCGGGTTTTTTTAGACAGGTTCCGGTGACTTCGGTGCTGGCACTGCCGTATGATGGGAACTTGGCTACAAAACTTGGTGGTGCTTGGTGTTATGACCACGGTGGTGTAGCGGGTGAGGGTGGTTCGCAGTGGTGTG
>DUFX01000058.1 GCA_013331695.1 Candidatus Woesearchaeota archaeon | reverse complement strand
TGGAGATAATCTCGCACAGGTCGCATCACAAACTCTTGAAAATCTGCATGCAACCGATGAAGCAAGCGAATTGCCGGTTTACAGGCCAGTTATTGGATTTGACAAAAAGGAAATAATTGAAATGGCAAAGCGGATTGGAACATATGATTTATCCATTCAGGAATACAAGGACTGTTGCTCGCTGGTTGCGGCAAAGCATCCCAGCACAAAAATGAAACTTGAAGACGCAAAGAAGATTGAGAAAGAATGCGGAATGGAAAAGATTGTTGAGGAAACGATGGGGAAAGTTGAAGAGATTTTGGTTTGATNNCTGGGTGCTGAGTGCTGAGTGCTGGGTGCTGAAATTATTCCAGGCAACGCCAACTGTGCGCCGTGGCATATTGCACGGGCTGCTTCATCTTTTATTACGATTTTCTGGAATGAAATCAACGAATCAACCGGAATCAACATTTTTCTAAGCATTGATTCGTCCCCTTTGTTCTTCCACAGCCAAACCGCATCAATTAAGTCCTGCATCGTATGGCATTTATTCTCCGCGATTGAACCAACTGCTATTCGTCTAAGCTCCTCCATTCGTGCTCCTTCGCTTTTCTTTCCAGCTTCAGTACATATTGTTCGCATGTACGTTCCGGCATCAACTTTTGATTCAAAAAGCGCAAAATGCCCGCATGATTCAAGCACGTGAAGATAATGAACAGTCCGTTTTCTCGGAACTTTCCTGACTGCACTTCTTTTCGGAGGAGTCTGGGTTATCGTCCCGACAAAACCAGCAAGCAATTTTTTTATTTCCGCTTCTGGAAGAATTTTTCTGAATTTGATAAGGCAGATATACGTTTTGTCTTTCGCAGCAATGAAACGAAGAAGTTTTGTGGCCCGCCCAAGCGCAACAGGCAAAACCCCTGAAACATCCGGGTCTAAAGTACCCGCATGCCCGGTTCGGCTTACTCCAAGAATTCGTTTAACCTGTGAAGTAACATCGTGGCAGATATGACCACAGGGTTTGTCTAATAGAATTATACTATTATCGAGTAAATTATATATTTCAGGTGCCTCCATTTTCAAACCTCATCAAAAATTCTACTACACAAAACTTCTATTACACAAAACCTCTTAACACGGGTAAGATCCGACTCGCGTAACTCGCCATTAACAGCCCTTAAAAAAGCAAAAAAAGCCTCGCGTTTTGTTTTGCAATGTGCAACGACTTTATGATCTGTAGTGATGATCGCTGATGGAAGAATAATATATCCTTTTCTGATTGGTTCTGAAAGAGGTATTCTAACTGGCCCTGGTGATCCAACTGGTGCAGATACTGCCACTCTGCTGTGAACATCATCTCGTCCTATCGACCGCAAACTGGCCCAGGTCATAATAATCAATTCTTTGTAGACTTTCGCGAAGTCGGCAAGAAACTTGTACCGGCTGGAGATTGGAAAACATTTGTCGACTTTGCGAGAATTTTTCGATTCGAAAAATCTGATCTTGTTTTTATGAATTCCTCGACTATATCAGCCAGCTTTTCCGGCTTATTCTTTGATGAGTCCAGCTTCAAATCAAAAAAATCAGTTTTGTAAATATCAATTCCGTAAACCTTAAGATAGCGCTTTCGGTTCTGCTCATCACGCTCGTTAAGATGCACAAGCGCTTTTTTTACAGTAAGTTTGTCCCGCTTTGCGATTCTTTCCGCGCGAACTTCTGACGGGGCGTCAACATAAACAGTTATGTCTGCATTCAGTATCCATGCACCAAGCCAGGTGGTTACAACGCAATTGCCCCCTGTAGCCGAAACTTCTTCCTTTAGCAGTTCATCAAACTTTAGATCAATGTTCGAATCGTTTGCTGCTTTTTTCTGGAAATCCATAAGGGAAATTCCTTCTTTTTTTGCAAGATCTTTGAAAGTAGGACAAACCAGTTTGTAACCAAGACGCTTTGCAAGAATTTCTCCAAGGGTATTCTTTCCGCTTCCGGTAAGACCAGAAATTGCTATAATCATATTTCCACCAAGGTCATCATTTGGATTGCACTCCGCCAACCGCACTGGCACCTCCGACATCTGCTGGCTTCTCGGATTTATTCTTCAATTTATTTATCTGACTCATAACCAGTGATGCTGAGATTCCAAAAATAATAGAAACAAAAATAAACCATCCGTTTGGATCATTCAAACGCTGTACATTAATTATTGGAATTGTAAATGGCAAATCAATGTAAAACCAAGTCCCGCGGTTTAGTTTTGCCGTAACAAGAACATTTTCTCCTTTTGTTGGTTTTGCATAAAGAGCAGTCTTTCCGCCCTGAGAGACAAAGCTATTTGCAAAGGATACGTTGAGCAGCTTATCATCTGCTGGTTTGCTGTAGAATGCGCCCCCATTCTTTTTCCCATAGCTGAACCATGCATAATTCTCTTGAATGACTTCCCCACGATTCGTATCACATGTACGAAGAACAAGCTCCTTTCCATCCACCTGAGAACAGCTTTCGATATGAACAGTAATGTGCGCAAGCCAGGGCCCAAAAGCAGTATCGGGTACAACGCATGTCGAAAATACTCCATCCCCTGCGCGTACATCGCATCCGTTGCCATCATCAACCAGGTTTATCGTGAAATCATCCGCAACCGCAGGATCAAATGTATTCGCAATAAACATAAAACCAAAGAATGCTACAAGAACAATAGCCATTATCTTAAACTGCCCAAATAATGCCTTATTCATTATTGAAAAGTTTGCCATCTGCTTTTGCATTACTTCGTCTGTTCTTTTCTTATCCTTCGATTTGGTCGCTTCTTCAAACTCTTTTTGAAGTCTTTTGGAATTCTCCTGGAACTCCTTCATGTCCTTCTGGTTCCCGAACTTCTGCTGGACATAACGGGAGAAAACAGAATACACCAGAGCAAGCACAGCGACAAATATAGTATAAGACTGAATGTCCATTGAAAAAACCATAGAAAGAAATCCGCGGAATGGTTTTAATTGGTTACTATTGAAAGAAACCACATGGAAAGAAACCACGAGGATGGATTTTTCGGATTCTTAAAACCATATAAAAAATACCTTTATGGAACGGCAGTTGCACTTGGGTTTGTTGGCGTAATTTTCGCGTTGGTAATCGGACTTGTACTTACGAGTGTTGTTGATAAAGCCGAAAAGGCAGCGATTCCGCAAATGGATAATCTTGCGAACAGCTTTGGCGCAATAGAAGGCTCGATGACTGCTGTTGAAAACGAGGTGGGAACATTAAATGAAACTATTGGCGGATTAAAAGACCCGGTGAATTCCATTAAAAACATTGTAAACAGCATCTCACCGGTAATCAGCATCCTTGGAATCAATGAAAGCGAAATCCAAAAATTTGAAAAATCAATGGAAAATATTGAAAAGGATATTCCAAAACACCAGCAGAACATAGGTCAGTTCAAGGAGTCGGTGACATCACTGAAAGGTTCTCTTTCTGCGCAGAAAGATGCGGTTTTGAAGGCAAAGACAGATGTCCGCTCGGCGTTTGGTTCCATGAAACTGGCCGCATTGCTCGGCTCTTTTGCAATGATACTGATGTTCGGGATGTTAATACTGGTTGGATTAGCCGGACTGGCGGAATAAAACGTTCTTGAGAACCGCACGACGCCCAGATAAAGCCTTTTAAACCCTTATCCCTAACATAATAGGCACCCAGTTTAGAGGGATTCACAGGTCCCTTGAATTTGAATAATGGGTTTCGGGTTCTGAAAGGAACCTAAAGGCTTGTGGCAGCAGCCACATGATCTCGGGTTTTGAGTCTCCGTCAGAACGAAGCATTCGTTCTGAGGACCAGTGAACGTTGCGACGTTCACTCGGTCGTGTTGAGTTCTCAGTCTCGGTTGTTTATTTGGTTTAATTCAATTAAACTAAAACTTAGGTGATTTATTGGCTAATGGAGAGTTTGCAGGTCGAAATCTTATACGAAAAAGGCACAAACAGAGATGGTTGTCCAAAAAATGGAAGAGAAGAACGCTTCGATTAAAGTCGAAATTCGATCCGCTTGAGGGTGCACCACAGGCAAAGGGAATAGTTCTTGAAAAAATAGTCCTTGAACAAAAGCAGCCGCACTCTGGTCTTATCAAATGTGTCAGAGTACAACTTATAAAAAATGGAAAAGTTGTAGCTGCGCATGCAGTCAGAGACAAGGCAATAACATTCATTGATGAGCACGACGAAGTTATCATTGCTGGGCTTGGAGGCTCACAAAGAGGACAGATGGGTTCAATACCTGGTGTCAGATACAAAGTTGTCTCTGTAAATAACACAGATCTTCAGATGCTCAGAAGAGGAAAGAAAGAGAAGCCAAAGAGATAATGGCTGATGTGAAGGCATGATTCTATGAGTGAAAAATTGTTTGAGAAATATTCTCTGGAAGACGTGGAAATACGAGACAAAAGCCTGAAACAGGTAGTATCGCTTAAACCTACCTCGCTTCCGTATTCTGCAGGAAGGCACGTGAAAAAGCCGCTTGGCAAAATACATGTGAACATCGTTGAAAGACTTGCAAACAAGCTCATGCGCGGTGGAACTGGTGAAAAAACATCTGGAAAAGTCATCCGCACGCAGGGAAATCTTCAGGGCAAAAAACTTAAGGTTCTCAGAATCGTCGAAGAGGCATTTGATCTAGTTGCTGAAAAAACAAAGGAAAACCCTGTGCAGATTCTCATAAAGGCACTTGAAAACTCTGCCCCAAGAGAAGATGTAACACGCGTATCCTATGGTGGAGTCAGCTACCAGATTGCGGTGGATGTTTCAGCAACAAGAAGGCTGGACATGGCCCTGAGAAATATGGCACTTGCTGCAATAATGGGCGGATTCAACAAGCCAAAGCCGCTTTCAGAAGCTCTTGCAGATGAAATGATAAACACTGCTAAAGGAGATATCCAGACAAGCTATGCCATGAAGAAAAGAGATGAAACAGAGCGCATGGCTCGAAGTGCCCGTTAGGCACTTCAAGTATCTCGAGCAAAGCTCTCAATGGCTCGAAGTGCGAGATAATACTAATTGGCGATTAGTTATTAGCAAGTGGCTAGTAGCAGCTAATAGCTAGAAGCCAACGGCAGGTTAGATTTTTATGGTCCGAAAAGAATTTGTTGTTACGGAAGTTCAGAAATTGATGAATAATGTCGAAAATATCAGGAACGTTGCGATAGTCGCGCATGTTGACCATGGAAAGACCACGATGACAGACTCGCTCGTGGCAAGGGCAGGACTTATTTCAAAAGAACTCGCAGGCTCGCAGAGAATGATGGATTTTGACGAGCAGGAACAAGCAAGAGGAATTACAATTAAGGCAGCGAACATTTCCCTTGGTTTTGAATTTCAGGGAAAAGATTATCTTATTAATTTAATTGACACTCCAGGACACGTAGATTTCGGAGGCCATGTAACAAGGGCAATGAGAGCAGTTGACGGAATAGTACTTGTCGTTGATTCGGTTGAAGGGATTATGCCACAAACCGAAACAGTGCTAAGACAGGCATTAAAGGAAAGGGCAAAACCAACTGTGTTCATTAACAAAATAGATCGACTTATCAATGAATTAAAACTTGATGCGGCAGGTATGCAGCAAAGGCTGCTCAAAATAATGGCAGGAATAAATAAAATAATCGAGAATAACTGCCCTCCAGACCAAAAAGAGCAATGGATGATAGATGTCGCAAAGGGAAATATTGCATTCGGAAGCGCATACAACAAATGGGCAGTCAGCGTCAAATCAATGCAACGATTCAACATTGGATTCAAAGACATATTTGACAGGTGCAGTGCCGGAGACCATGCATTCCTGGTGGAGAAATCCCCATTAGACGAAGTTCTACTTGAGATGATGGTAACCCACCTTCCTAATCCAAAATTCGCACAAAAATACAGAATTCCAGTTCTATGGAAAGGAGATTCCAACAGCGATGTCGGAAAATCGATGCTTGAATGCGACCCGAACGCAAAAACAGTTGGTATATGTTTTGGGGTTGTTTATGACGAACATGCCGGAGAAGTCGGTATAGTCCGTCTGTTTTCAGGAAAAGTAGGAAAAGGCGACATGCTATACATACATTCCAAAAAAGCATATTCTAAAGTCCAGCAAGTCGGAATTTATATGGGACCTGACCGCGTGCAGGCAGAAAAGATTATTGCCGGAAACATTGGTGCATGTGTCGGACTTAAAGATATTTATGTAGGGGAAACGGTAAGTACGGACATTATCGAACCATTTGAACAGATAAAACACTACTCTGCTCCGGTCGTTACAAAATCCATAGAAGCAAAGGAGAGTAAAGACCTTGCAAAATTGATTGAAGTCGTTAGGGGAATTGCAAGGGAAGACCCAACGCTTCGTGTAGAGCTTAATCAGGAAACAGGAGAACACCTTATTTCCGGAATGGGCGAATTACATCTTGAGATTGTAGAGTATAAAATAAAGAATGAGAAAAGGGTGAATATTATCACTTCGCCACCCATTGTAGTTTATCAGGAGGCGATATCCGGAAGCAGTCCGGAAGTTGAAGGTAAATCTCCGAACAGGCACAACAGACTTAAGGTTATGGTAGAACCGCTCTCTGAAGCAGTATTAGCTGCAATGGATGAAGGAACAATTCCAGACGGAAGACCTAAGGGAAAAGAACTCGTTGAAAAATTGATTGAAGTAGGTTTCAAACGAGATGAGGCAAAGGAAGTCTGGGATATCTATAACAAAAATATTTTTGTCGACGGCACAAAAGGTGTGCAATACCTCAATGAAATAGAAGAACTTGTGATACAGGGTTTTGAAGAGGCAATGGCAAAGGGACCACTTGCAAAGGAAAAAGTAAGCGGAGTAAAGGTTACACTGACAGATGCAACCCTTCACGAGGATAATATCCACAGAGGGCCTGCACAGATGCTACCTGCGATAAAAAGATCTATTTATGCAGCGATACTTATTGCAGGAGATACACTGAAGGAACCAAGACAGAAAATACTTATTCAAACCCTACAGGATTACGCCGGAAATGTAATCAACATGACTAATGGAAAAAGAGGGCAGCTTGTTGATATGCAGCAGGAAGGGGAGAATGCAACAGTAACTACAGTTATTCCGGTTGCTGAAATGTTCGGATTCTCGAATGAATTGCGTGGCGTAACACAGGGAAGGGCAATTTGGTATCAGGAATACGCTGGATATGCTCCTGTGCCAAAAGAACTTATGCCAAAGATTGTAAGGCAGATACGGGAAAGAAAGGGGGACAAACCAGATCCGCCAACCCCACAGGACTTTTTGGATTGATTGTATGATTTTAACTACAAAACAGCCGGCTATTGGGAGACCAAGAGCACCATAGCTCTTCGTTACATTAATTGCTACGGGTTTAATGGCTCTTGGCGGATGTGAAAAAGGCGAGGTAAAAAAAGAAGCCCCGAAAGTTTCTTCGACGCAGCAAGACGAATCTCTAAGTGCGCAAAATGAAAGCGTAAGGAAACGCCTGGCCGAATCGACCTTTACAATAAAACAGGTTCTTGCAGAAGGGCAGGAAATAAAATTCGACGCTGTGCCAGAAATACGTTATACTCCGTTTTTTAGGGTTGAAAAAATAGGTGAAAATACAGCTACGATAAACCATGGAGTTGAAGTGGACTCGAATGAAAGAAGCGTCATAAGAGTGATAACTGCGGAGTACGGGGTAGAGACACGGGTTTTTGATAATTTACCTTCCCCTCTCTTGATAGTGAACAAAGGAAACCCACCAGGAACAGTCGAACTTTTGCTAATGTATCAATCGCTGTTGTGAAGCTAGTTTTTATTTCCTTGCAAACACACCCTGCAATCTCTTATTTTCTTTTATGTCTTTGAATCCAGTGGAAGCAAGGCGACGTGATGATTCTGAAGCAAGCGAACGCCCGCGGCTCTCGCCAACAGAACCAACATAATGGAACAGACGACCACGACCCTTCAACACACGGAAAAGCTCGCGGTAAAACGATTGCGAATAAAGGTCTGGCGCATGGCTGAATCTCGGCGGATCATGGATGATTACATCGAATGTTTTGTCCTTCATTCCTTTTATCAGGTGAGAAATGTCTCC
>DUFX01000018.1 GCA_013331695.1 Candidatus Woesearchaeota archaeon | reverse complement strand
GTGGGATTACAAGGTTTTGAAACCACCATGCTCCAAGCAAGAGATGGGGGTCGAAGATATCCCGTACTCTTTGCAACTTTTGAAGGAGAACCTGGTGCAGAAGAGGTAGTAGCGTATAATCACGCAGATGTACAACCCGAGATGGATCTTGCGAAGTGGAAGGGTGAAGCGCCGTTCTCAGGAGCACACGGATATAATGTGATTAAAGGAAGAGGCGCAACGGATGACAAAGGTCCTTTGCTTGCTGTGTTGTATGCATTAAAATTTTTGATCCAACGAGATGCACTCAAGAATAGAATTACCTTAATGTATGAAACCGGTGAAGAAAGCGGAAGTCCTGGTATTGAAGCTGTTGTACAAGAAGCACGTGATCGAAAAATTATTAGAAATCCAAGCCATGTTTTTGTGAGTGATACGGAGTTTAAAGAAGGACATCCTAACGATACTGTATCATTGCGAGGTATTGTCACCCTCCATCTGGGTTTAAGTTATGCATCAGGAACTATCCATTCTGGAATTTATGGAGATATTGTTCCGAATCCGCTTGAAATTTTACCAACGCTGATTCTTCATTTGAAAAATGTCTGGACAGGGCAATCGTATGTCGGAAACGCACAAGACCTTGAAGAGGATCGTACGGATGTCGCAACACTCCGGGAAGCGGCGCAATATCTCACAGCAGAAGGACTAAGAAATGCTGCAGGAGCCTATGCACTGCGAACGAACGATGTATTGACTGCACTTAAAAAAGTAGGACTGCACCCCACCCTCACGCTCCACAATATAGCGGGTGGAGTTGAAGGTACAGGCGTCCCTGCATCGGCAGAAGCATCGGTAAGTATGCGGCTTGTCGAAGGTCAAGATCCCGAGCAAGCAGTGAGAGAATTTATGCAAGATCTTAATGAAGGATTCGCAAGATATACGAGAGAAGAAAAAGTACCCCAATTGTATGGTGGTGTTGAACGTGCACAACGAAGCATTGATCCTCATGACCCCAAATACAAACGCCTTATTTTCCCAGGCAAACCGTGCACGATTGAAGTTGAAGTGGGTCATAAAATCGGAGCATTCAAAACAGGATATGATACACCGTATCACCGCCTTGCACATGAGGCCTACAGAAAAGCAGGCTTTGAAAAAGAACCTGTGAGAGTTTTGGATGGAGGAACCATTGGCGCCATGACGATCCTCCAAAAAGCATTTGGTAAAGAGCTTCCCTTCGTCCTTTTTGCACTGAGCAGAGATGATGATGGATATCATCAAGAACAAGAACATTTCCATCTTGATCATGCGCGCAAAGCAATTAAAGCAGCAGTGCATTACTTTGCTGGATTACAGGATGTTGCAAAAACTGCATAAATAGTTGGATAAATATTAAACAACCTTACACAAAATACTTCGCCAGCTTCAAACCTTGGGACTGGTAATGTGACGGCTTCTCAACACCGTATGCAATCTCAGGAATCTCCAGCATGCGTTCAAAGACCATCTTGACAAACAGCTGTCCGTCTTCGACTTCCATGGGCATGTCTCTCATTCTCACTTCAAGCACTGCAGGAGTTCCTTTGATCTCTCCCTTTTTTCCAAAGCCAAAACCTGGATCAAAAAAGCCAGCATAATGGCTTCTGAATTCTCCAATACCCGAATGAAAATCAACCATTTCACAGGCAAAGGCTGTGGGGATAGCAACACGTTCTTTTGACCGCAGAATGTAAAAGAAATCAGGATCAAGAATGAGCTTTCCTGAGGTTGGCTTTTTGATCGGCTCCCAATATTCATCTGCAGGATGACCTGCAATTTTTGTCAGATCAATCGGCTTTGCATTTTTCTTTGAACGAAAACCAATGGTTTCCCCGCTGAGATCAAGACTTAAAAAGATGCCGTCTTCAAAAATGAAGGAGGATGAAGAAAGAGGGTTTCCTTGGTAATCAAACAACAAAGGAGTTTGACGATGAAGATCATGCAGCTCGTCATTGGTCAGCCTAAATTTACGATCAGTCGTTGTAAAACGAAGCTGATTTAAGCATAAGCCTTCTTTCACTTTCAGATCAAAGGACATCGGAAAGACAATCAGATACAATTTTCCATGATATCCCGGAGCAACCGTGTCAAAGTTTTGGCATCGGTCAGTAATGAGTCTGGTAAACGTGTCAACTCTTCCTGTTGAACTTTTGGGATTTGCACGGCCTTTCAAAAAAGAAGGGAGCGCAAGGGATTCCTGCAGTTCAAAGACATAGGTTTTCTTTGCTTCAAGGAAGGCTTCTTTTTCAATACTAAATTTATAGTAATGCTGTTCATGTTCAGCAAGCCTCTCTGCCACTTTTCCGCCGTTGCTCAGCAGAAAACTTGCAGGAACACGATACCCATACTTCCCAAGCCTCAGATCAATACTGGAAGGCTGAATCTGATCTTCACGAATAGGTTGCTCGGTTGAAACATAGCCTTGAGCAATCATCTGCTTTAAGCGCTGGTACGAAAGTACTCCTGATTCGTGTGATTGAACAACCATGGTTAACCTTTTTTGTCTTTATTTTTTTGTTTTCAAGGGGAGTTTGAGTTGAGTGAACAATTGTTTTCTCAAATCATCAACCGTTTTATCATTCCACAAGCGAATGTCTGCTTGTTTGATCAGCTCGTTCAGTTGCTGGTCGCTCTCGTTTTTTCCTGCGCGCTGGACATCTTCATTATGCTTAAATGCTTCAAAGCTTTGCTTGTCATCTTCACGTTTTCGTTGTTGCACACGCTGATAGCGGAGTTCTATGGGAGCATCAACAGCAATAAGGATAAAGCCAGGAAGCGTCTTTAAAGCAGCCAACTCAAAGGGATTGCGGATGCTGTCAATAACGATTTCTTTTTGTGCGAACGCTTTGTCTTTTTTGATCTTTTCAATAACGCGCTTTGCAAGATAATCAGATCCTTGGGTTTTTCTGATCTTGTTGCCCCACACAATGAGGTTGGGCAAGGTAATCTCAACCTGTTGTTGATGCAGAACCCCCCGCAGTTCATCAGAGAGTGAATAGTATCGAAAACCTTCTTGTTTCAAAAACTCTGCAACGGTTCCTTTTCCTGAGCCATTCGTTCCTGTCAAACCAATGATCATTCTTTCCTGCCCCCTTGCAATGTGGAGATGCCTTGTTCAGAACCTTTGTGCAGCAGCTTGTCCAGTTCTTCTTTAAATGAAGTGATGTCAGCAAAATCGCGGTACACCGAAGCAAAACGAATGTAGGCAACTTTGTCTGTTTTCTCAAGCAAACGCATGACCAATTCCCCGATCACGGTACTTTTGATTTCTGTCAAACTTGCTTTGAGGAGATGCGCATGCACTTGTTCAACCAGCTCGTTCACTTGTTCAGCATTGACAGGGCGTTTTTCACAGGCCCGCTCAATGCCCCGCCTTAATTTTTCAGGATCAAACTTTTCACGTTCTCCGTTCTTCTTAATCACATACAAGTCAGCCATTTCAACATGTTCATAGGTTGTAAAACGCTTGCTGCAGGTTTCCTGCAGACACTCGCGCCGTCTTCTCGTTGTATCCTGGCTTTGAGAATCCCGCTTGTCAATCACTCTTGTTTCAGTGTGAGAACAATACGGACATTTCATGGTAGTTTGCAGGAAGCTTGGTTGGTTTTTAAAGATTGTTATGATCGATAGGATAGCTGAAAGATGAAAAGAAATGAGAAAGAAAGAGACGACGAAAACCCGACAGACCGCAAGGCTTTTAAAGCACGACAAGAGACCATTCTGGGTCATGACGATCACAAGAAAAACAGAACCCGAACAGGAAGAGGTCATTCTCCACCTCCTCCATCCGCTGGTCAAGCAATGGTTTTTTAAGAGATTCAAATCGTTTTCTCTCCCTCAGCTGTATGCAGTCAATGAGATTCATGCACGAAAGAATATCCTGGTTTCTGCACCAACTGGAGCAACCAAAACCCTGACTGCATTTCTTTCCATCCTCAATGAACTTGTAGATTCTGCTGAAAAAGGCATTCTGGAAAACAGGGTGTACTGCGTCTACATCTCGCCGCTCAAGGCATTGAATAATGACATTAAAAAAAATCTGATTGAACCCCTCCAAGAAATAGAGAAGCTTGCCGGGAAATCGCTGGGAATTCGTGTTGCAGTAAGAACCGGAGACACCACTGCTTATGAAAAACAGAAAATGCTGGAACACCCGCCCCATATTTTTATCACCACTCCGGAAAGTCTTGCCATTAATCTTGCATCGCTCAAATTTCGGGAGCATCTGACGAATGTGCAATGGCTTGTGGTGGATGAAATCCATGCGCTCGCTGAAAATAAGCGGGGCGTGCATCTTTCTGTTAGTCTTGAACGGCTTCAAAAAATTTCCCCAGGGCTTACCCGAGTGGGGTTATCGGCAACGATTTCACCTTTAGAGGAAATTGCAAAGTTTTTAGCCGGCTCTGAACGCGACACGATGGAAAATTCCCAACCGAGAAGCTGTATGATTGTGGATCTGCAATTTCTCAAGCAGTTGGATCTTGAAGTCATCAGTCCTGTTCCTGATTTGATTGACACGGACCACAAAAATATGCATCTTGCATTGTACAACTTGATCCATAAACTGATTCAGGAACACAAAACTACGCTTATTTTTACCAATACCCGATCTGCAACTGAGCGTGTGGTGCATCTCTTAAAAGAACGATTTCCCCATGCTTACAACGACGAAAATATTGGAGCCCATCATGGAAGTCTTTCACGCGACCACCGTTTTGATTTAGAAGAAAATTTACGAAAAGGAAAGTTGAAAGCAGTGGTGTGCAGTACATCGCTTGAGCTTGGCATTGATATTGGGTATATTGATCTGGTGTTATTGCTCGGAAGCCCTAAGAGTGTTGCACGTGCTTTGCAGAGAATTGGAAGAAGCGGACACCAGCTCCATGCAGTAACGAAAGGAAGAATTATTGTCTTAAATCGTGATGATCTTGTGGAGTGTGGTGTGCTGCTCAAGGCGGCTATTGAAAAGAAGATTGACAGCATCCATATTCCAACGAACTGCCTCGATGTTCTGGTTCAGCATATCCATGGCATGGCATTGGAAGGAGATCCGATCCATAAAGATGCCATGTATCAGTTGATCACGCAATCCTTCTGCTTTGTAAATTTGACGAAACAGGATTTTACACAAGTTCTTGATTACCTAACAGGAAAATATATCTCGCTGGAAGACCGGCACATCTACGCAAAGATTTGGCATGATGAAGCAACCAGCATGATCGGAAAACGAGGCAAGCTTTCACGCGTGATGCACATGACGAATATCGGAACGATTCCTGAAGAAAGCGGGGTGATTGTGAAGCTTGGCGAGAAAAAGCTGGGGATTATTGAAGAAGCCTTCTTAGAAAAATTAAAACCGAATGATATTTTTGTACTGGGAGGAAATACCTACCAATTTAAGTTTTCACGCGGTATGGTTGCACAAGTGGAAGATGCGATTGCAAAAACGCCGACGGTTCCTTCATGGTTTTCAGAAATGCTCCCGCTCAGCTTTGATCTGGCGTTGGAAATTGGAAAGTTTAGGAGATTAATGGCAGAGCAGTTTGCTACAAAAAAAAGTAGAGGGGAAATTATCAAATTTGTTAATGAGTATCTGTATGTAGACCCGAATGCTGCACAGGCGATTTATCATTATTTTGAAGAACAGCATACCTATGTGGGAGTTATTCCGCACGACAAGCTGCTGCTTATTGAACATTACCGCGACGAGCATGACAATCCCTTTGTGATTTTTCACAGCTTGTTTGGAAGAAGAGTGAACGACTGCCTTTCGCGGGCGATGGCATTTGCTATTGCCAGAACCCAGCATCGTGATGTTGAGATAGGTGTCAATGACAACGGATTTTATCTCGGCTTCAGCAAGAAAGTTCAGCCGTTGCGGGCTTGGAAGCTTTTGAAACCGGAGGAGCTTCGAAAACTGATGGAATTAGCGATTGATAAAACAGAAGTTCTGAAACGAAGGTTCCGGCATTGTGCTGCACGGGCCCTGATGATTCTGCGGAATTATAAAGGACACACCAAACGCGTTGGAAGACAGCAGGTGAGTTCCATGATTTTGATGAGCGCGGTGAAGAGGCTGGGAGAAAACTTTTTTATTTTGAAAGAAGCACGGCGAGAAGTCTTGGAGGATTTGATGGATATTGAAAATACAGAACGGGTCCTGCGCTGGTGCCAGAATCAGGCGCTTCATGTGAAGGAGATCAGCACCACCGTTCCCAGCCCCTTTGCGTTTAGTATTATTTTACAGGGAAGACTGGATGTGTTGAAGATTGAGGACAGGCACGAGTTTTTAAAGCGGATGCATCAGCATGTGAAGGCCAAGGTGGCGTTGAAGGAGGGGAAAGGATGAAGTCGTATCCGAAACGGTATCAATTGAACAGCGAAATCCAGCTCATCGACCTCGCCCTCTTCTTCCCGAAGAAGAAAATCTTGATTATTTCAGACCTTCACCTTGGTTATGAAGAAGCCCTCAATAGAAAAGGGGTGCTGATCCCGCGGTTCCAGTTCAAAGATACGATCACTCGGCTCAAGCCTATTCTCGAAACAACAAAACCAGAAACGGTAATCATCAATGGCGATCTCAAGCACGAATTTGGATTGATTATGGATCAGGAATGGAGAGACATTCTCCAACTGATTGATCTCATTGATCAGTATGCAAAGAAGATCGTCCTCATCAAAGGCAATCACGACGTCAAACTCGGACCGATTGCACGAAAACGGAGCATAGAACTGGTTCCTAGATATGAGTTTGACGGCTACCTCGTAATGCACGGAGATAAAATTCCTGATGATCTCAAACAACTGAACGTGCATACCTTGATCATCGGCAATGAACATCCGGCAATCAGCATCGGAGACACGATACGAAGAGAAACATACAAATGTTTTCTCATCGGAATGTTTCGTTCATGGCTCAAGAAATGGAATCTGATCGTGCTTCCTTCGTTTAACCAGGTAACCATCGGAACAGACGTGAGCAAAGAAAAACTGTTGAGTCCCTTCCTCAAAGACAACGTGAAAAAGTGCGAGGTTATTGTTGTTGATAAAGAGTTGTATCCGTTTGGTAAGGTTGGAAAGATCGACTGAAAGATCGGCTAAATGAAACAAGATTTATAAATCCAATAACATCGAGGTAAGGTAGAGATGAGGTGAGCCTATGGTCTTAGGAAAAGTAGAAAAGGGAAAACAAACAGTAGCGATTCAAGGCAGAAGCCAGCGTGCACCGATTGTAGATGATGTCCGCTTTTGGCAAGGAAATCTTAAACATGGACAAGTAGTAGAAGGAACCTTAGTCAAGCTTCCCGGTGCCGATCGTGAAGGATTTCGTTTGCATGCAAAATATCTCAAAGCAAATCTACCACGCGCAAGTAAAACAGGATATCGACGACTTGGAAAAAAATAAGTAAGAAGGAGCTTTTTGTTTTTTCTTTTTAGTATACTGTTCTAGTCCGTTTTTCTGTAACAGAAATAGGATACAAGAAAAGTAGCTCCGATCAGAATCCAGAAAAGGGTTCCTGAAACACGACCTGAACCAAAGAGGAACAGGTTGAGAACTAAGGCAACAATGAGTATTCCCGCAATGAGTTTCTTAAAGTGAGGAACCATGGCCAGAAAGAGCTAAAAATAGGTCTGCATCTGGGACTTTGGCCGTTTAGGACCCTGCGGTTGCATCTGCCGTTCCTGATAGATCTGCTCGCGCTGGCGCTGTTCAATCATGCTCCCAATCTCGCCTCCTGCGCAGTTTCTGCAGAAGACCTTTTTCTCGCCTAATTTCTTCCCAATACAGCCGTAGCAAACGGGTTTTCCACACCATTGACAGGTGCCAATGCCATACTTCGAATGGTCGCGACAGGTTCCCATATCCTGGAGAGAAGAAAAAAACTATATAAAGATTTTGATGAAGTAGACTACATGATGAAGCGCATAGAGAATACAAGGAGAATTACCACTTACGTTCAGCATTGCGCAGAACATAACGACCGCGTGAGTGGATTCGGGTGCCTTTAATATGTGTTCCAACCATCACTGCCTGCTCTTCTTCCCCTTTAAAATAACCGCTAAATTCGATCACTTCACCATCTTGGTCAAGCTGAACAAGACCGTGCAAACGTCTGCTTTTGATGTTCCGTTTAGGAAAAAGTTGGACAATCGTTCCGTGGTTGGAGCTTGGGCTCTCCTTAATGGTCATACTCCACCGCCCAAACCGCTATGGTTACCAGCGTTTGATATTGGTAAGTTCATGTTCGTCACGATTTCTTCCTTTTTTAAGCCTTCCAAAAACTTTAATTTTTTTAGCAAGATCGCGTTCGGTAAGATCAGCCGTTCCTGAAAAAGGGATCACTTCCCCGGTTTTGTCGATGCGAACAAGGCCGGTTCTGGTTTTTGAACCGGGACGATAGGGGGGATAGAGTTTGATGACCGTTCCTAAATGTTCAGGTTGCACCATAAAACCTCC
Organism: Candidatus Woesearchaeota archaeon; assembly: GCA_013331695.1. Classification (GTDB taxonomy): domain Archaea; phylum Nanobdellota; class Nanobdellia; order Woesearchaeales; family UBA12501; genus UBA12501; species UBA12501 sp10192u. The sequence goes on along the minus strand of DUFX01000018.1, from coordinate 5,859 downwards.
CAGGGTATCGAAGAGATTATCGAAGAGGAAAAGAAAAGGAAATGAAAAAATGTGAGGGAATGGAGAGATTTATGCTCGTCGCGACTGGGAACGGAATTTAATTCCCTGTGGACGGTGGGATTCAGAGATGTGCGTATCGAGGCTTTTCATGGTCCCTGTTAAGGTCTCCCCTGTTTTGATCAAAGGGAGGGTTCCATCACGAGCACTCCAGGTGATGCGATCGCCTCGTCGTACGTTTCGATTTCCTTCAAGAATGACACCTTCTCCAACAACTTTGTCTGAACCAGGTCGAATACGTTTGACTGAATTGACTTTAAATCTCAATGGCATGGTTTCACCTCTCCCGCATGATAAGTAAGTTTAAGTTAGCAATGCTAAAAGGAAGAGAGTATATAAAGTTTTTCTAAAGTTGCTGTGTTGCTCTCGCACGCTGTGATTCTCCAAACTGGGTTGTATAGAGATGATAGAAAAAACCTTTCTTTTTCATCAGACTTTCAAAGTTTCCACGCTCAGCAATGTGTTTATTGCGCAAGACAAGAATTTGATCAGCATTGCGAACCGTTGAAAGCCGATGCGCAATAACCAAGGTTGTTCTTCCTTGGGTGATGTGTTGCAGGGCTGCCTGGATCTTTTGTTCTGATTCAGAATCCAACGAAGACGTTGCTTCATCAAGAACAATAATAGGCGGATCTTTAAGGATCACTCTCGCAATGGAAATACGTTGTTTTTCACCGCCTGACAACGTTTCTCCGCGCTCGCCCACAACCGTATTATACCCGTGAGGAAGCGTCATAATAAGATCATGAATATTCGCAAGCATGGCAGCGCGAACCACATCAGGGTCGCTTGCGTTCGGATTACCAAATTTAATGTTATCTTTAATGGACATATTAAAAAGGATTGCTTCCTGGCTTACGATGCCGATATGCTGACGAATCGATTTGAGCGTTACGTCTTTTAAATTTTTTCCGTCGATGGAAACCGTTCCTTCGTGAGGGTCAAAAAAACGGAAGACCAGATTTCCGACCGTACTTTTTCCTGACCCGCTCGGTCCGACAAGGCCATACATTTGACCGGGTTGGATATGGAAGGAAATCTTCTGTAAAAGGGGTTCATCTTTATAATAGTGGAAAGAAACTTCCTTGAAGGTAATCTCCCCTTTCACGTTGGTCAGAGGTAGTGCATTCTTTTTTTCAATAAGCTTGGATTTGACGTCCATAAATTCAAAAACACGATTGACAGAAACCATCGTCATTTTAATCGCGACATTCAAACTTCCCAAAGAAGAAACAGGACCAAATAGTTTCCCGATATAGGTGTAAATGGCGATCAAGGAACCAACCGAAAGCGCCCCCACAATAACCTTATAGCCCCCGTACCAGAGAATCACCAGGAGGGGAATAAAGGTGATGACTCCCACCACTGCAGAAGAAAAGCTTTCTAAGAGATCCATTTTCAGATTGCGGACAATGAGAAGCTTTGTTCGCGAAGTATATTCATTCAATTTTTTGGTTTCAAGAGCAAAGGATTTAATGGCCTTAATGCCGGAGATATTCTCTTCAAGGAAACTGAGAAGATCGGCAACTTTCTCAACCAGCCGTTTTTTGTGCTTCTGGAGGATATTACCAAAGTACTGCTGGGCGACAATATAAAAGGGAAAAAAAGTTAAAGAAACCAGCGTGACTCTCCAGTTTAACTTGAGGCAGATAATCAGAATAAAAACTGCAGTCATGAGGTTCAGAAGAAAGTCATCGACAAGAATGTCGATAAAGGAGTCAATACTGTACACATCTTCATCAAGACGATAGAGGATGTCTCCTACTTTGTTGGTGTGATAAAAACTGAGATCAAGGTTTTCTAAGTGATTAAAAAGTTCGGTTTTTACGTCGAGAATCATATTTTCGACCAGCTTTGTTGTTTGGTAGGAGTGCCAAATTCCCACCAGTGTTTTAATAACAAAGATGAGAATGAAAAGAGACATCAGTTGGATCAAAAGCGGAAGATTTTTTTGGGGGATAATGACATCAAGAAGAATTTTAACAAGATAAGGACCGGCAAGAGAAAGCAACGAGAGAATGGCAGTGATGAACAGCAAGATGATCACAATTCTTTTGTAGGGAACTGCGTAGCTCAGAACCCGTTTTGCCTTTTTCCAGAAGTGGAGCCAGCGGACCCAAAGAGTGGGCTTGTGATGCTCAGCGTGATGAACGTGATGGGTGGAGTGATGGGAAGTGCGGTGCATTTTTTTCATAGGTTTTTTTACCCAAGAGTAATTTATAAAGATTATGAAGAAAAGATTGAGAAGAATAATTCCCAGAGTGAGATCGCTCACGGTTTATCGATTGAGATGACCTATCTTTCGCTTGAACACCAAAGGCCCGCTATTGTTATCAACCAATTCAATGATATCACTTTGCGCAAGATCAGTGTTGGAAACAAAGTTTAACTTTCTGCCACGGCCAAGCGTGTCTTGGATTTTGACTTGACCGCCAAAGCGGTAACTGTGCTGTTTCGCTTGGACACTCGGATATGATTTACGAATCGTAACAATGCCTTTGACGATGTTCTCTTTTTTTGCCATGGGGGTTTGAACGTTCTTTTTATTTAAATAGTTTCTCATTGTTGTATAAGCAGAAAAGGAAGGATGTTACTGCAAAACCTTTTTAAAGAATAAAGCACAAACAAGGCACAGAGCAGATGGTTGAGTTGTCATGATACGAGTATCCTCATAGAATGAGGGATATACCAACAGGTGGGTTCATGTTGAAAAAAGGGGTAGCTGCAAAGAGTATTCTCTTACATGCAACGCCCCCAAAATGTCGCGTACTTAAATTGGCGGATGAATGGAGAAGGGGTGTTGCATGTTCAATAATCTCGACACCACCTGCCAACTTTAGATCGCGGATGGTGTCGGGACTATTTTTACGTTCCATTTTCTTCACTCTTTTGCTCTCGGTTTTTGTCTTTGCTTTCCTTTCAGTAAGTTCAGAACCCGTAACTGCAGTTCAAGGATGTTGTATTAAAGATCGCGGCGGTTGTGAAACGGTTTTCGATGCATCAGAATGTGATGCAACCCAGCCAGGAACAAGGTTTGAATCAGGAAAAGCCTGTTCTGATGCTAGCCTCGCAAATCAATGTAGTATCGGTTGTTGTTTAATTGGCGCACGAAAAGATGCCAAATACAAAGTAGAATGTGGGGCAGGAAGCGGACAATTTATTCAAGGAACAGAAAAGCCCTTTGCAGTCATGGGTTCTCCCGGAACAGCAAATCTCTGTCCTGCAGAAGCAGGTGCAGCATGTAGAACTGATGCAGAATGCCCAGCAGGAACACGATGCAATCCACTCATGGGAATTTGTGCTGAACCACGAGCACCGGCGCCGAATATCTGTTCCAATGGGATAAAGGATGAAAAAGAAACAGATATTGATTGCGGGCCTCCAGACTCAGGCTGTGCACCCTGCCCCGAGGGAAAAACCTGCGAACAAAATACTGATTGCACTCCAGGATTTGAGTGTAAAGATGGAGCCTGTCAGGAAATTGTTTTAGTCTGTGATCGCGATGGTGTGATTGACTCTGGTGAAGAATGTGATACAGGACCAACAGGAGTTATTTTTGCAGATCCTGCAAAACGATGCCAAGATTTTCAAACAGACTATCGCGGGCGACGCGCAGCATATAGTGGAGGGCAATTAACCTGCGATGCATCGTGTAAAGTGAGCACACGAAGTTGCACCTTTACACCTCCTGAAGCACGAAGAGAAAGCCCAACAGGACGATGTGGAGATGGAAATGTTGATGCACCGAATCAAGAGTATGTGATTGAACAATGTGAAGAATCGTTGAGTCCTGCTGATCTTGTACAAGCTTGCGGTGCAGGAGCTTCGTGCAATGACTGCCAATGTGTCTACGCTTGTGAACGAGATCCAGGAACCCTCAATGTGCTTCCACCCACCCTTGACCCGAATCGAGGAGATCGTGTGCAGCTTCGTTTCAGTTATGCACGAGGCGACAATCCTTTATCCTGCGGATTGCAGGGATTCCAGATTTACCGATGCGACAATACCGCAGGTTCGCCGACAGAAGGATGCAACATTCCTCCTGAACGATTGATCCAGCATCAAATCAAATACTTACCAGTGGACAGTGTGCTTCTTCAACTCCAGCGCGGCGATCCCATTGTTGTTGAAGACCAAGGCGAAGAAAAGCGGGAATATTGCTACAAAGTAGGAGCAGTGCTTCAAGGCTCTACCCTTATTGAACCAACAGACGACGACACCTGGCAGTGCTTGAAAACTGCAGATCCCTTTTGTGCAGGAAAAGAAGGAAATACGTTTTGCTCGCCTGACAATGCTCGAGAAATTTTCACGTGCAGAGAAAACAGTTTCCAGCTGTCAGGAACATGTGGAGCAAACCAATACTGCAGTCAATCGACCCCCAGACTAGCGGAATGTAAAGATCAAGATCCCTGCGAAGTTTGCAATGGATTGTTTAGGATTTACGGCGCCTTGCTGGTGAATAGACCCTTTACTGAAGGTGCACAACGAGCTGTTTGCGAACGATTAACCAGCTGTACCTATGATTACACGAAAACAAGCGTTGATCAGTTTCAGCAATGCAGTGAAATCAGAAATTGCTACGATTACAAATCAAAATATGCGTGTGAAAATGACCAAAATCATTGTAAAGTAGGACTGGGTGGAAATGCAGGCGGTGGATGTTCTTGGTTTGACACCATCCCTGAACTCGGCATCGGTGTCTGCACCCCCAAAGAACGTACGTTTTCCAAATGTGAATTATGTAATAATCCCGAATTGTTTGGAGACCAGCCTGGCAATCAAAAAGTGAATCAAGTCTTTGCAGGATGCAACGCCAACATCTGCGCAAGCTTTGGCGGTGGAGAAAGCCCTGAAAATCAGTGCTACTTTGCAACACGAGGACACCAAGCAGGACCGGGTGAAGGGGGAAGCTGTCAAGCATCAACCGAACTTGGCTGCAATAATTATGGAAGCGACAAAGCAAGCTGCATCGGTCCTCCTGGAGCAGAACAAGCCGCAGTGGTGCATATCGGACAAGGACAGGGCAACCGCATCAATCCCCGAAGCAATGATCGTTTTAATTATGGTACGTGCAAATTTGGTGATGTAGGCGCGGGACCTGAATTGTGTTTCAAAGAAGCAGATGGAGATGGTTTGCCAGACTGCGGAAGTGATGATGCCATATGCATCCAAGACAACAAACCTCCTGTTACCGCAATCTCAACCGAAGAAAAAAACTTTGAAAACGGAAGATTGCTGGTTGGGAAAAAGCTGAGCATTCCGGTGAGTGTGGATGAACAAGCAACAACCTTTTTCTGCATCGGCAATCCTGCAGGAGGCTGTTATCCTGGCGAAGATGACGTTGCAATTTGTAAAATGCAGGAGCTTCTCCAGCAGGAGTTCAACAAAGAGCCCAAAGAACTGCGCTTCTTTTCAAAAGATATTCATAAAAATCTTGAGGTCATCAGTCCTGACCATACCATCCCCCTCATCATTGATACGAGTGCTCCGGTGCGAACAAATCCTGATACCCCTTTACTTAGCTCAACGAATCGGATTCTCACCATGAACCTTGGCTTTGAGGAAGAAGTAACCTGCGATGCAAGAGTAACTGATCTTAATGGGCGGGAAATCAAAGCAGATGACACACCCGAAGCACGCCTGCAGTCGAATGCAATACAAAAGAAAAAGGGAATGGTCTTTGAGAGGAAGTTCTATAATTTGAAAGATGGATTGTATATTTTTACATATGAGTGCGAAGATAAATTTGGAAACGTGGCTAAAGGTGGAGAGGCGCATAGCATCAGTTTTGACGGCGTGAAA
>DUFX01000090.1 GCA_013331695.1 Candidatus Woesearchaeota archaeon | reverse complement strand
AGTTTTCCTTTGAACAGGAAGGGTTCCAAGGCACATTGGTTTATGATCGTTATAGTGCTGGAAGTTTAGACTACTTTGTACAGGGAAGACATATCGGGTCAGAACGGTTTGTTCCGGGTCTTCATCTGCGTTTGTATCAGNNCGCCAGGAATCTGAGCAGTCGTATCAAACTATTTTACGATCCGTCATTCCGCTTGCTCAACATCATCAACTGCTTAGCGAACATCTTTCTGCTGAGCTTCGTTTTACTGATGATACGGGCCAAAGAAAAGGGGAGTATACTGCTGCATTTGTGAGAAACCACCCTCTCCAGTTTACTTATGCAGACGAAGCACGTGCATTAGGACTGGTAGACGAAAGAGCGCTTGCATCAGCATCCACAGATTCTCCAGTATCTGATCGCGCATCAAGACGGCGGGTTTCACCTGTTCTTGCTGGTGTTCTTGCTGCTGCGTCGTTAGGAATGTTTGCGTACCATGCAGCGCCGTATGTGGATGCGCTTGTTGACAGCAGGAACAAACCGGTTGCAGGTGTTCGAGCTGAAGAGTCTTGCAAAACGTGCAAAGGCGGAAACATGGATCAAAGACTGCGTGCTCTTGCTGAAAATCTCAGTTCTCTTGGTGCAGAACCTATGGACAAAGATGAGCTCATTCGTACGTTATCTGATTTGCTTCGTCAAAGCAGCACCGGAGGTATGAGTGCGGGGTATATTCGTCTCCAAGCTCATAACACGCTTGTTTGTTCTCCTGATCGCCTCATATGGTCAAACAGCAACCCTGAAAGTGTTTTATCTACACACGGCTGTGATCTTGTTCTTCCTGTTGAGATTTCTGGCCGCGTAACAACGGATTCATCTCTCAAACAAAAATTACGAGCTGTTGCTTCGTATATGGGTCATTTTGTATACAATGCGCTTGAACCAAACGCTGTTGCTCAATACCCAACGATTCTTGACGCGATTGCAGGCGAGAAAAAAGCAATCTGCAATTCAGGAAACTCGCTTGCAGCAATTTTATTGCACGATCTAGGTGTGAAAAATGTTCGAGCAGCTTCAGGAGTATACAACGGTGTTCCTCACATGTGGTTGGAGCTGAATCTGGGATCTGAACGAAAACCTGATTGGGCAGTGTACGATTTTACACCGACACACCTTGATCCTGAAATTGCNNGTAGCGCTTGCCGGTTTAACTGCTGCAGGTGGAATTGCACTGACCTCAAAAGCGAGAAAAGCTGCACGAAGACTAGTTCATGAAACACCCTTTGCTTTAACGAGTGCACCTCAGTACGAACAACCTTGTGCTATTATTCGTGATCTCTTAGGGGTGCGTAGAGTCTATGATCGGCTCCTCGGCGCAAGTCCAGTATACGATAGAAAAAAGCAAGTTTTGGGTATTCCATCCTCTTATTTCGAACAGTATGATCCTCTGCATATTGCTCTACATCTTGTTCCTGGCATAGGTGTGACTCCAGAAAAAATCCTTGCTCATTACGCAAGAATTGTTGATTTGCAAAGCAAATAGATCGTCAAAAGGTCGTCAAAAAAGAGGAGTTATTATTAAGGTATCCTCATCAAATGCTTGAGTCTATAATCCACCTTCTCTCCTTTCTGTTCGTGCGCCTCGTGGCTGTCTTTCCCTTCTTTCTTTTCATGGCCGTACTCGTCTTGCTGTGCAACTTCTTTTCCTTCCCGGTTCTCTCCTTTTTCTTCTTTCTTCCCTTTTTTCTGATCAAGCGCAAACGCCTTATCTTTTAATTTCTCCAGCACTTTGTCTTTCTCTTCATCATCCATGGTCTTCGGCTTCCACATNNTGCGGTCCTAACGCTTCAAACACTGCACTTGCCACATGCGCACTCGTCTGTAAAAAGTGCGTCATCCCTTCATCGTCAAGTTTCGTAATCTCTGTTTCATGTTTCTTGGTAAAGACATCCACCTGTCCCTTGACCCACCCTTTTGAAGCCAGCACTGCAACTATGGTATCGTCTTCATAGACCTTCAGTGTTTCTTTGTTTTCAATCAGTTCGCAGGCTTTGCAGGTCATGGTTCTCAACCGAATAATTTTGCGATATCATCAAGACTCTCTTCTTTCTTTTGCTCTTCCTTTTCTTCCCCTTCTTTTGGTTCTTTTTCTTCTTTATCTCCGCCGAGCGCATCCTTCACATCTTCAAACTCTGCCTCAACTTCTTTTTCTTTATTCTCTTTTCCGTCTTTTTTTTGTTTCTTTTCCTGTTTTTCTTCTTTTTTGCCCCCTTCCTTCTGTTTTGTTTTCCCATGCTTCTCCAACACCTTATCAACAATCTTTCCCACATCTTTTCCTTTAAACAAATCTTTCAACTGAGGATGCTGGAGTGCAACTTTCTTAAATGCTTCAGGCTGCTGAAGCACAAGATCCAGCAGAGGTTTGTTGATTTCAATAACATTGATCAGCTCATCTTCAGAAACTTCGCGGGATTGTGTAGGTTGTGTGAGTTGCGGTTGGCCTCCTGGAGGAGCTTTTCCGGTTGCCCGCTGAATCACGGTGCGAATGGTATTCTTCAACGTTCCGCCGAGTTTCTTGAACTCTTCTGCATCAGAAGCAAGATCCTCTTGTTTGGGATGGAGTTCGTAGAGTCCATCATTCTTGTCGCGGGGAATCACATGCACCATGAAATGGTTGACATTCTGCCCTGCAGCCTGTCCATTAGCAATAAAGAGCGTCGATCCCCGCGTCACCATTGCATGTTGTGCAAGCCCCATGACATCACGAAGCATGACAAACAACTTTTTCTGTGCATCCATAGGTATAAAAGGAAGAATGGGATAATGTTCCTTCGGAACAACCAGCATGTGTCCTTTGGTTGCAGGATTAATATCCAGAACAATCAAAAACTGTTCATTTTCATAGACTTTTCGTGCAGGAATTTCTCCAGCGATAATCTTACAGAACGGACAGTTTGCCTTCTGCTCTTCAAGCATTTTCTGTTGTTCAGGGCTGAGTTGCATGGTGCGGTGTCGTGAGGGCAGGCTTGTTTTTAAGCTTTTGGGTTCATCGGGTTTTCGTGTATTTTTCTGTCGGCCATTTTCCACACTTCGCCAAACCACAGCACACTGCTGCTCACTGCAATAATCCAAACCCAATCCATGCCGGTAAGCGGTACGGTCTTAAAGAAGGTGTTGAGCGGAGTGTAAATAACCAAGAGTTGAAGGGCAACCGAACTTGCTATGGCAAAAAGAAGTTTCTTATTAGTTGTGAGTCCCAGTGTAAAAATGCTCTCTTCATCGCTCCTGCAGTTCATAACATTAAACATTTCATACATCATCAGGGTGGTAAACGCCATCGTTGTTGCATACGCATAATCAATCTTTTCTGCTCGTTGGAATAAAAACAACGTTCCGATGGTCATGATAATCCCCAGCGCAAACAGATAAGCTCCTTTTTTTCCGTTCAGAATCTTTTCCTTGGGGTCGCGAGGCTTTTTCGTCATGATGCCAGGCTCTGCAGGATCAACACCCAGCGCAAGCGCAGGAAGCCCGTCGGTTACTAAATTCATCCAAAGAATCATAATAGCAAGCAAGGGAAGCTTCATGCCGATCAGAATTGCAATAAAAATCGTGAGTACTTCTCCAATATTTGAAGAGAGGAGATAGGTTACAAACTTGCGAATATTGCTGTAAATCGTTCGTCCTTCTTCTACTGCATTTACAATCGAAGCGAAATTGTCATCCGTCAAAATCATCGTGCTTGCTTCTTTTGCAACATCGGTTCCGCTGATGCCCATGGCAATGCCAATATCTGCTTTCTTGAGTGCAGGAGCATCATTCACGCCGTCTCCGGTCATTGCAACAATATGCCCCTTTTGTTTTAATGCATTGACAATGTCGAGCTTATGCTCAGGATTGACGCGTGCAAAAACAGCAATTTTCTCGACTTCATCAACGAGATTAATATTTTTCAGTTCATCGCCTGTCACTGCTTTTCCATATAATCCCAATTCCTGGGCAATTGCAAGTGCTGTTGATTTATGATCTCCGGTAATCATGATCACCTTAATGCCTGCTTCTTTACATCTCGCAATCGCTTCTTTGGCTTCTTTTCGCGGAGGATCAATCATGGCCTGCATGCCGACAAAGATGAGATCTTTTTCTGTTGCCTTATCGGTGAGCTTTTGAAGAGCATCGTTTTGAGACTCATTTTTTGCAAGCGGTCGGTACGCAAAACCCAAGACACGCAGGGCTTGTGTTGCAAACTCTTCGTTCTTATCGATAATCTGCTGTTTGTGGAACGCTGTAAGTGTTTGCACCTTTCCATTGAGCATAATCTTGGAACAGCGTTCAAGAATGACATCCACTGCTCCTTTGGTGTAGGCAACACATTGGTTGTCAATGGTGTGGATTGTCGTCATGCGTTTTCGTTCAGAGGTAAACAGAAACTCCTTCAGTCGGGGATATTTTAATTTCAGAACTGATTTGTTCAGGCCTAGCTTTAATCCGCTGATCAGCAGTGAACCTTCAGTCGGATCTCCAAAAATCTCATCCGCAGTTCCATTGACCCTCGCATCATTGTTCAATACTCCAATCTGTAGGAGCAGAGGAAGATCAGCTGTTTTCTTTGAGAATGTTCCTTGGGGATTATATCCTACTCCCGTTACTTCGATCGTTTCATTGTCAACATAGACTTTTCGTACCGTCATTTGATTATGGGTGAGGGTTCCTGTTTTATCGGTGCAAATCACGGTTGTACATCCAAGCGTTTCTACACTTGGTAATTTTCTAACAAGAGCATTCTTTTTTGCCATTTTTTGGACGCCGAGTGCAAGTGCAATCGTGACAACCGCAGGAAGTCCTTCTGGAATTGCAGCAACAGCAAGAGAAACCGCAACAATAAAGAACTCTAAAATGGGTTCGCCTTTGAGAATCCCTGTCACAAAAACAACAATGCAGATTCCCAGCGTGAACAGTCCGAGCCATTTTCCCAGGACTTTCAAGCTTTTCTGAAGCGGGGTTGCTTCTTGTTTTTCGTTATTCAGCATACAGGCAATATTTCCTATCTCGGTTTTCATTCCAGTTTTGCAGACGACAGCAGCTGCTTTTCCGCTCGTGATGGTTGTTCCGCTGAACACCATGTTTTTTCTGTCTCCCAGCAACGCTTCTGCTCTGACCGGATTCAGAGATTTTTCTACGGGAACTGATTCTCCTGTCAGAATTGCTTCTTGCAGTTGGAGTTCTGTCAGTTCGAGAATTCTTGCGTCAGCAGGAATCTTTTCCCCTGCTTCAAGGAGAATGACATCACCCGGAACAAGCTGTGTTGCATCGATTTTCTTTTCTTTTCCGTCTCTCAAAACAATCGCCTGCAGACTCACCATCTTTTTGAGTGCATCAATGGCTTTTTGTGCGTGGTATTCCTGCACAAAGCCGATCACTGCATTTGCGATCAGAATAACGCCAATCACAATGGCATCAAGATATTCTCCTATTGCACCTGAAATGACAACGGCAGCAACAAGGATCCAGACAATCGGGTTTTCGAACTGAGACAGGAAGATTTTCCATGGGCTGATTTCTTCACACGCCTGCAGTTCATTGAGACCGTATTGTTGAAGCCGTTGCTGTGCTTCTTGTTGAGAAAGTCCTGTTTTTTGTGTCTGCAGATTTTTGAGTGTTTCTTCAGCAGAAAGCGTGTGACAACCAGGAGAAGTCACATGCGTTGCATCCAATGTTAGGGGTTCCATGCTCGTTTACCATGGGAGTTGTGCGTTGTTAATTCTCCATTTTTTCTAAGGTTCGGTAAAATGCCTCTTCATCAAAATCATCTTCATCAAACAAGCTTAAGGTTTTTCTCTTGACTTGTTCAAACGTGAGTTCTTTCATAAATTTTCTTGGGAAGGTTTTGTAGTGGTACATACGTCACCTCGTTCTTGCTGGCTGGTCTCTTGTTGGTTGGTTTCTTGTTGCAGTTCCTTAAGATTCTTCAAAAAATATTCCAAGCAGTCAAGCGCACAGAAACTTGCTCTTCGTTGAATATCCTGCGGGCCAAAAAAGAGTGTAAAATGGTTGAAGCTGTACAGATCAAGTTTTTGACTGCACGTTGCACACAAGATGTTGTACTTTCTGATTTCTTGTTCAATCTTGCTGTCAATCAATCTGGCAACCTGCACTCCTCCTTTTTCAAGGTCCATTCTTACTTTGATCAGTTCATCATATTCCAGGTATTCAATCAGGTCTCTGAATCTTTTTTTCACACACTCACCTTGCACTGTTGGATAACCCAAGTATAAAGGGGCAGATCTTGCCTCTGCCCTGGACATTCTTCATCACCAATTTTTCCCCTTGACTTCGTTCTTTTTTTATGAGGATTGGAAAAGGAGGGTTCCGGGTTTGGCACCCTTCACCCCCCAACATTTCACACAAGTTAGGCGCATGAGTCCCTTGATGGGATATTTGATAGATCTACTTTCTCCGTTCCTCAAATTCGAGGTACCAGCGATTTCCTTCTTTTTCGTACTTGAAGAGCACATAGTACTTTCTGGCTTTGTCTACCGCGAAAAGCAGGGGCATCGGAATCGTTGTTTCATAGCTCGATCCCCTCTTGTACAGCTTGCGTTTGAGTACGGTCATGAGTGAGCATCACATTTCTCGTTGTTTCTTTTGGTGTATGTATACTTATTTTTTTAGATATTTTTTGTATTACTTATTTATATATTTTGTGGTTATCTTAAATACTATTATAAACTATTATATAAATCTTTCTTTTTTTTATTATTCTAATTATTATTTTATAACTTATTTTAATATTAATAAAAATACTTATATTGCTGATTACAAGCTTGGAGAAGTGCTTAGAAATACTCACTAACAAGTAGTTAACAATAGAAAGGTTTAAATATGAGTACGACCCACTCTAAGCTTTATGAAACATAAATTATCGATCACCATGGAACAGCAGACGATTCTGAATATCAATGACCGAATGCGTATGCGTGACTTCAAGAACAAAAGCCAGCTGATTGAATACGCTGTCAAAGAGTTTCTTACCCGAAAGCTTCAATAAGGACTTCGGGAAAGCTGTATTCTCTTGAGGTCTCCCATGATTGCTTATACCCGTCGTGACATTTTAACCATGCTGGGAAGTGCAGTTCTTGGTGGTTGTGCAACATCTCATCCTTCTNNCCTGAACTTCGTGCAGAACTGCAATTAGATGCCTTAAGAAAAACTCCCCTTGTTCCTCGTACGGTTGTTGTTTCGTATGAAACAGAATCCCATCCAGATGTTCCACGGAGACTCCTTGAACAAGCACTTCCCTTTGTCCGTGATTTTTATCTCTCTTATCAGATCGACATTACCTTTGTTCCTGTCCAAAAATTAGAGCCTTCCATGATTAAGCTCGGATCTTCCTTTGGTATGCAGTATACTTCTCTTGACAAGATGGTTCACGATTATGATTTGCTTGTGCTTGGGTACTACGTTTTTCCTCATCAGAGAGATGCAGTGTTTCGCTATGTTGGAGGCGATCATACCGTGCCTTCACGCGTTGCTGTAAAACTGAAAAAATTTGATGAAGAATTCCAAACCTCACAATACGATAAAAAGAAGACTGCAGTTTACAGACATCTGAGAGGTCTAAGTTTTGCGTCTGCTGGAAGAACCTTTGTTCGTACTGAGATTCCACTAACCGGAGATCGTAATGACGTTTTTGATCTTGCCTGTACTATCGCCCATGAGTTCGGCCACATTTGGGGTCTCTATCACATTAATCCCTTTTCTTTTGATGGTACTCTTCCGTTTTCTCACACTCCTGATGGTAATCTCGTGAATCTGATGTTTATTGATCCTCACGCTCCCCATATTTCCTCTCAAACGGCGCCATTGGGCGCTTTTCTAGCTCCGCTTCAAGTAGCATTAATTCATAATTACTTTTCAGGCGGTGTCGTGTTTCGTGAAGTAATTGCTTCTCAAATCGGCTACCAGAGTCGTCTTAAAGAGTCGAATCCTGCAACTCCAGATCACCTTTTTGATCCCACTCCCTAAAACACATTCTACGAAATGCTTAAATAACCCCTCTTTCTTGATACCGTTCCATGAGTACCACTCGAGGAAGACCTCCTTTTTCCCGTCCACTCCTTGAACATCGATTCGGCAGAGAACTCGTCTTTGCAGACTTTTATCGTTCAGGAAGATCAAATCCCCTCTCTGCGCGCAGAAGAGTTGAGCAGGGTCTTGAAAATGTGGTTCGTGTGTTGAGCAATGGGAAGACTTTTCCTTTGCCTACTGTTTTTAGCAGAGTGGAATGCCACCCCGCTCGACCTTACCATGATGCACCGGTTGATGGGTGGTACCTCTTAGGAGGTTTTGATTTACAGGGGCATGCCCATAAGCTTCTTCTTCAAGTTCCTGAGCAAACAGGCGGTATGGGTGGTCGTTTTTATCCTGGAGAAAAAACACTTCGACTTTTTGGCCGGGAAATTCATACCTCAACCCTTTACCATGAAGCTGGTCATGGGTTGTATTACCATCTTTTTCAACGACACGATAGGATTGCTTTGTGCAAAGCTTTTTCCGAAGTCTCTGAACACCTCTTAAAAAAATTAAAGTCCGGATCACGGGATCTTCACGATGCAATGGAAAATCTTGGAATGACTTGGTATGGGGGTGTTACCAGTAATCCTCCAAAACAGTATGATCATCTCTATCTTGATCCTGATCTTGTGCTCCAGGTAATATCTCGAAAAGAACTCAATCCTGAAGAAGCAGAGGCGTTGAAAAAGGAGGGGATCAAACCAAGAATTATTGATCAATTTTCTGTGCTCAGAAAAGATCCCAAAGAGGCATTTGCTGAATCTTTTGTATTTTATATGCGGAGCAGGATGCTCGATGGCACCGGTATTCCTACGCGTTCTATAGATGAAGGGGGAAGAGCGTGGTATGCTACGGTCAAGCGCATT
>DUFX01000011.1 GCA_013331695.1 Candidatus Woesearchaeota archaeon | reverse complement strand
TGATTCGGGTGTTTGGGTAAGCACGGGATTTTTTGCTCAAGCTCTTCAGCAATTCTTCGATCGGGAATGGAAGAATCTGAAACCAACAGATTCAGTATCTAAATAAATCTCTTTAAAATCTCTTAAAATCCTTCTGAGTCCACTTATCTCAAATTCCCCCCACCCTTCTTTTCTCTTTCTTTTTCTCTCTTTTCACTTGTTTTAATCAAAATATTTTTATATACCCCTTCTTATTTAAAAATATACTAAAACGTTAGTTGCTATACAAAAAGAGGGTGATTATCTATGGCTTTAAGTCTTGAAGGTGTAATTCTTGCTATTATCATTGGAACTTTGGCTGCGATTGTGTATAGTCTGCGCATCCTTGTTCTTCTGGAAAGGAGACTCTCGCGTATTGATTTGAATATTATGAAGATGACTGAGCAAGTTTTGCACGAGGAGCACAACATTGAGTCTGAAGAACGAAAAATTGAAAAGATGCTTGGCAAAAGAAAGCGACGTTAATCGTTATCGTCTTTCTTTTTCTCATTCTTTTTTCCTTTCCCTTTCTCTTTTCCCCTTCACCTTCATACCTTTTTCTTCTTTTCCCCTTAATTATTTTCCATATCGTAATTAATGGTTGCCCCCGCACAAGGATGAAAATAAAGAAAGGTTTATATAGAAACCCGCGCAACCCCTGCTTTAGGTGTGTTTAGACTCGTTAGGAATTAGGGGGATTACTCTCTCTTTTGGATGAACACCATGCAACACACCAACACCACCTCTTATCTTCGATCAATGAGTTTCTTATTCCTCCTGCTCGTATTTGTTGTTAGTTCAGTTCCTGTAGCATACGCTGATCAGGTTCCTCGCGTTCCTTTCAATCTTCCTGTTCCTCGTGATTTGGTTCCACAACCCCCTCCCGAACCTGCGCAACTGATTCCCCCTTTAAATCCACAACTTTTCAATGCGCGACTTGCTATTGTTAGTTTTGATGCAAGCCAAGATGTCTATGGTGTTGATCAACCTATTCTCTTTTCTCTGGTTGTGAGAAATACAGGGTTAGTTCCTATTGCAACTCGGGGTATTACAGTCTCTGCGGCACTTGAGCGACTCGATGTTCCTGGTGTTGTGAACAATGCGTTTGATCGCCAGGTAAATCCCAACCCACCCGAACAATTACAACCAGGTGAACAATTTACCTATCAATTATCACGAGTCTCCCTTCCTGTTGAAGGTCAATATCGTTTTAATGTTCATGTAACCTATATTCAAAGATATCAGCGAGCGCAAGCTGAGCCACTTCCTGGAATACCAAGAATACCTGGCTTTGAGCGTGCTGGCGAGTTTTTGCCTCCACAACCCCGTGTTCCTGTTATCGAAACACTTGGTGCTTCGGCGCAATTCAGAGTTGCGGTTCCTGTTCCCGCAGAACCAACACCTGTCGAGCCGGTTGTCCCTCAACAACAAAACCACGACCGTGATGACGCCGAAAATGCCATTGACGACGCACAAGATGCCATGCGCCGTGCTGATTGTTTAATTGATGTTGCAGAAGATGATGTACGAGAAAACTACGGTCATGCAGAAGTGCGAGAAACAACCGTTCGTTCCGCAAAACAGGATTTGAGACGTGTTGGCAACCTTATTGATGATGCACAAGATGAAAAGCGCGCAAGAAACTATGATGGGGCCGTTGACCGCGCAGAAGACGCAGAAGATGAAGCAGAGGATATTGTACGGCTGTTGCGAAGATACTACTCCTGCCACTTAGTTGACGGTGGGAATGATTATGATACTCGTTCAGGACGGTATGATGATGATTACGATTACAATTACTATAATAACCAAGACGATACAAGCAATGATCGATCCTCATCTGATCAGTCAAATGGCGCAAATCGCGCTAGCAATGACGACTTTTTGAGTGCAGAACATCGCCAGCGATTGCTTGATAACTTAAACCAGGCCAACCAAGACACCCCAACCCAAAATGTTGCAGGTGGTGGCGCTGAAGGAGACCAGGTTATTGATGTGCAGCGTATTCCTGTTCTTCAAGATCGACAAAGCAAGACTGAAAGTCCCTCGCCTTCATTATGGGATCTTGGAAATATGAACTCTGGCTTTGTGGTTGCTTTAGCAATTGCCGGACTCTTGTTAATGCTCGTCGAAATCGTGCTTGCTGTTCAATACTTTAGAAAATAAATGGTAAAGCGCGTTTTTTTCTTTCATTTTCTTTCAACGATTTTTGTATAAATCTTTATATAATCCCACTCCTTAAATTCTTGCATGGTTACCCGTACCTTGCTTACCCTTTCTCGCAACCCTTCTTGGCAGAAACCTCTTCGCTCGCTTATCTCAGACATTAAAACCATCAAAATTCAAGGCGCTGAAAATATTGCACTTGCAGGCCTTGACGGTCTTGCACTGGTTGTTCAGAAAAGCAAGACAGAATATGCTGATCAGCTTTTAGCTGAACTTTACCAAGCTCAACAGTTGCTGTCAAACGCTCGGCCGACAGAACCAGCACTAAGAAATGCCCTGCATTTTGTTCTCTCCGAAGCCCATCGCGAAGACATGGGAATTCTCCGCAAGTACATTCTTGACCGTATCCTTCTTGCAAAGTTTCACTTTCACGAATCTGCTCAGAAAATCGCTGCATTAGGAGCACAAAAAATAAAGGATGGCATGACCATTTTTACCCACTGCCATTCATCTTCAGTCATGCATATTCTCAAATTGGCAAAGAAAGAAGGAAAATCCTTCAAAGTCTATAACACCGAAGCTCGGCCTCTGTTTCAGGGGAGGATCACCGCCAGGGAGCTGGCAAAGAGCAAGATTCCGGTAACTGAATTTGTCGATGACGCAGCAGAGCTTGCATTGCGCAAAGCTGATCTCTTTTTGTTTGGGGCAGACGCAATCACGACTGATTTTATTTACAATAAAATTGGCACCGGTCTCTTTGCCCATGTTGCCAGGCATTACAGAATTCCCATCTATGTTTGTACTGATTCCTGGAAATTTGATCCACTTACGACACAGGGGCGCGAAGAAATCATCGAACAGCGCCCTGCCAGTGAGATTTGGAAAAAGGCTCCGCGCGGTGTTTCCATTAAGAATCCTGCGTTTGAAACCATTGAGCCCCAAGTGATTACCGGTATTATCTCAGAATTGGGAATCTTCCCACACGACCGCTTTATAGCACGCGTTGAGAAAGCCTATTCGTGGATGTTTGATTAGAAAAAGGGTCTGGGTGGGGATTTTTACTTCTTCTGTGCGGTTGTTGTGGTTGTCTGAGCTGTACTTTTCTTCGGCTTTGTATTTCTTGTTTCCAACCCTAATTTCTTAAACTCTTTTTCAACATCAGCATGCGAAGCTCCTTCTTTGATGTTGAGTTTTTCCGCAAGTGGTTCGAGATGGCTGATGTTGCAGTTCTTTCTTCGCGTTTCGCCGTCAACAAGAACCTTGGTTTTATCAACCACTTCTACAACAACGCACTTTTTTCCTGCATCGCGTCCTGCTGTCTTGATGCATAATCGTCCTGTATCCATAACCATGATGTGAACCTCTATCAAGCCTTTTCAGGCTGTTTTCTACACTTCGCGATCATGACCCTGCGCATGCATGCACTGCAGAGAACTCCTCCGAATGGCCGTTCAGGTCTTCGTTCGGTTTTGCTGTGCTTTTGCACCATATATGGTCTTCCGCAAACAACCCCTTTCAATATCTTTCCGCAGACTCCGCAACGTGCTTTCTGGGGTTTCTTTTTCTTAAACTGGTATACTATCCTTCCGCTGGGTGTTCTTCTGGTAACCCTGCTCAAGGTTCGTGATTTATACCGATGTCGTACCATAAAACAGCCGTTAAAGCCCTGTCTTTATAAAGGTTTTGTGAGCGGTTCGGGGTGAAAATAGAAAGGTTTAAAAATATTATTCCCTGTAAAAGACGGTAAGAGCCCCTGATGGCTTATAAATACTGATTTATAAATGCCTGTTTTGGCAGGTTGTATCAGGGGTTCTTGCGTATACCGGCCTGAACGGCCTGAGTGGGGTGATAGGGTACGAGTAGGTAAGGTACAAAGGAGGAAAGACTATCGGGATTCCGGTTGCCCAACGGGGCAAAAACAGGGTCAAAACGATAGAATTTAGAATTCCTCGAGGAAGCTGAGATGAAGATCCCGAATAAACTCGTCGATGATGTGATAACCCAAATAGCCGGTGAACACGGCGTTTCTCTTGTCAATAGTTTTAAGAATAAAAAGAATACTTCCGAGTTTCTCATTGCCGAAAAGACGGGTTTTGAAATCAACGCAACCCGAAATATACTCTATAAATTGTACCATGCCAACATGGTTTCTTTCACCCGAAAAAAAGACAAGCAAAAAGGCTGGTATATCTATTATTGGACCTTTAAGCCGAAACGCGTCAAAGATATTCTCATCGGCCTCAAGAAAAAACGCTTGGAAAAACTCCAGGAACAGCTTCACCGTGAGAATGCATCTTTTTTCTTCCGCTGCTCTGCAAACTGCATGCGCTTGAATTTTGATCAGGCAGTTGATTTCAACTACAAATGCCCTGAATGCGGCTCCTTGATGGAGCAGGAGAACAGCGATGCTAAGAAAGCACAGATTGAACAGGAAATCGAAGAGCTTATCAAAAGTTTAAGTATGTTGGGTGTGAAAGGGAAAGAACCTATCAACGTAAAAACTGCAAGCAAGATGGTTAAGAAGCATTAATTGAACTACTCTTACCCCTTATCCTTCTTTCAACAGCCCAAACAACTCGCTCACATTCAACTCCAACGCAACAACCGGCATCTCTAATTCAAAGTTCTGCAAAACTTGCGGNNGCTGAAACCAAGCACAAGCGTTCCACTTCTTTGCTCTTGTTTTCAAGTTCATCTTGTTTCTTAAATACTCTTCCTATTTCAAAGATCTTCTGCGGGTATTCGTGGTGCTTATTTATTTTCAAAACATGGAGCAAGCTCGGTATCATCCACAGGCGCAGGGTGTTGTATTCTAAACTCACCGGATCAAGAATCGAAAGGATTTCAGCAACGAGCTTTTCATCAGTCAGATTGCATGCCTGAGTCTGCCAGTGTTCGTCCTGCAGGTTGTAGGTGCGCGTTTCGAGAAGCCCCAAGCCAACCAAGAGATAACCCAGTCTGCGTTTGAACACAGCAAAAGGATCTTCTTGCGCCACGGTCGCGACCTTGGGGATGATTTCCTCAAAGTTTTCATAGCCATACGCAATGGCAACATCTTCTACAATATCCACCGGATGCATAATATCTCCTCTGTAGGCAGGGATGAGCACGGTTCCTTTTTGTTCTGTTTCTTTTTCATAACCATAATTCATTTTTTCAAGGAGCTGTTTGAGTTCTTTTTCATTCAGGTTCAAACCCAGCAGTTTGTTGATTGTGCCCCGGTCAATTTTCATCTTTTTCGGTTCAAGATTCGGTGTTGTAATCGTTTGGTCAGGATAAACTACATCAATGCTGTAAATCTCTCCGCCCATATCTGCAAGCGTTGTAACGAGGATATTTAGCGCCACTAAAACATTGTTGAGATCGGTTCCGGTGCATTCTACAAATACCTCAGTTGTTGTTTCGTCAATCTTTCCTGTATCTTCGGAGTTTGTATAAGGGAGCATGGACATAACCTTATTTTTTCCATCAATAAAGAATGGGTACTTTTTCCAGCCCTTTGCAACGTCCTTGTATGTTCGTCCTTTGGGGTGGAGTTCTTCAACCTGATCTGCGGTGATGGCTTTATCAAACCCCAAGGGTTGGAATAAGACGTCTTTCGGATCTTTTGCAATATAGGTTACCGGAAAAGCAATTTTTGTTGAGGGGTACAATCCGTACTCTGATTTTTTTCTGTTTCTTCCGTGTGTTGTCGCAAGCTTTTCTTGGAGTTGCATAGTTTCCCGGATCCTTTCATCGGTAAACTTGAGTTTTTTGACGATGGCGCAGGCCGTATACGGCCTCATCGTTACTGATTTATCGACCATGACTTTATATCCACTTTTCTTGATCTGGTATTCGGGCAGTCCTGTTTTTTTTCCCAAGAACGCGCTCATGGCGCGTGCAAAACCCTGCTCACTGAGCCAGTCTGGGCGGTTGGGGAAGATTTCTACAACAATCTCTTTTTCATTCAAGCTTTCGAGATCGGTTCCTATCATCGAGATTCTGTCTTTCAGCTTGTCATCGGGCAGATGCATTCCGACAAACTTTTCGAATTCCTTTCGGTCTAGTGTTACGGTTGGCATAGCTCATTGATACCTCTCGGTGTTCTTCACTTCATCCATAACTTCATCTCCTTCATCTGCTTGAGATCATTCTTGTACAAATCACGCAAATCAGTAATACCAAAATACTCTGAAACAATACGTTCAAGACCAAGGCCCCAAGCCAAGACAGGAACATCATACCCTAGCAAGGGTTTTACTACTTCAGGTCTAAAGATGCCTGCTCCTCCTAACTCAATCCAGGTTTTTTTAACAGGATGAAAAACATCAACTTCAACACTCGGTTCAGTGTAAGGAAAATGTGCAGGCCTCATTCTGACGTTGGGATAGCCCATCTTTCCAAAGAATTCCCTCAGATACCCTTTGAGGTGTTTGAGATTTGCATTCGGGTCAATAACAATCCCATCCACTTGGTTGAACTCAAACAAGTGGCTCCAGTCCAGGGCCTCGTTTCTGAATACCGTTCCCACATTAAAGAATTTTGCAGGCAGATCTTCTTTCTTGAGTTTTGCTAAGGTCTGTGCGCTGAGAACCGTGGTGTGGGTTCGCAACAAGAGCTTTTGTGCTTCTTCTTCACTCCAAGGAGCTTGCCATCCTAAGCTTCCCGTGTCTGCTCCATGTTCATGGGTCCCTTTGATTTTTGGAAAGATTTTTGGCAGGCTTCCGAGCATGGGTTTTCCTTTTTCTCCACCTTTTCCAATGAAAAACGTGTCCTGCATTTGTCGTGCAGGGTGGTCTTGAGGAATATACAGTGCATCGAGATTCCAAAATGAGGTTTGCACATAGTCTCCTGTCATTTCTTTAAATCCAAGGTCCAGCCAGATTTGTTTGATATATTCCATAGCCTGATTAACAAAATGACGCTTGCCTCCGCTGATCGGAGGAACACTGACCGTCACATCATATGGCCTTAAGGGTTGTGTTTTCCACAATCCTTTTTGGAGGACTTCGGGCGTGAGATGTTCAATCACGTGGATCTTGAGATCACTTTCAGTCAGCTTCTTTCCCACTTCAGTAAGGGTGATAGTTTTTGTTTTTTGAGCAATCTTTTTGATAATCTGTTTTCGTTTCGCAAGCTCATCAACGGTCTGCTGTTCGTTTTTGCTGAGCTCGATCTTTGCGATGCGCTGGGTTTTGAGTTTTGAGATTTTTTTAATGAGTTGTTCTTCCACCATTTCCTTGTCAGCAAGTTGTTCTCCCAGCTGGGTAAGGCTTAAGCCAAGACCCTGCGGTGTTTTGGTGGTGATCAATGCCCCTTTTTGTTTTAAGAGTCCGATGCAGATCTGGACTTCGTTGGTATCTAAGCCTGACTGCTTTGCCAGTTGTTCAATGCTCAACTGCTTTTTTTGGAGGGTTTTAAGAAAGGTGCGTTCCGGCAGGCCTGTTTTTGCATACTTTTCTCCATTTTCATCTAAACCAATGATTTCTTGTTCGGTTGTTGCGATGGTTACCGTGTTTTTGTTGGACAGCCACTGGATCGCTCTCACCACTTCCACTTCGGCCATTTTTGAGGCAGAAACAAGATCGTCAACACTGCGCCCTGTCTTTAAGAAGGGAAGGAGCTTTCTTTCCAGCGGATGAAGAGAAAGAATAAGCTTTTGTACCTGGGCGTCGTCGCTTTTCATGTCGCCCAGGGTGGCTGGGCAGCTTTAAAAAGGTTTGTGTCAGGGTGGAGTGTTGTTGAGATAAAGTTAAGGAGAATATTTTTATAGATTACCTCTTTCCATTCCCTTATGAGACAAGCTTTAGCAATTTGTAGTTTGGTGGGCACCTTAGCGCTTCCGGCTAAAGCAACAGCAATGTATTTTGGCGACTCTGGCGAATCTTCTTGCAGATACCAAGAGAATGATCATGTAAAAGGTGGATTTAACTATCCTGTTCAAAAAGGTGACACCCTCTGGGGCATTGCAATGCGAATCTACGGCGATGCAGGAAAGTATGCCGCGATCGCTCGTGCGAATGGTATCAAAAATCCTGATCTGATTCATCCTGGTCAAGTTTTAGCTTTGTCTCAAGAACGTTTTGAACCGAGTCATCCACCTCCTTGTGATTATACTCCCCATAGCCCTACAGTTCTACGTCGTATACCTCATCGTTTTTTTTATAAACGTTTATAAACCCCTTCACCTATTTCCTTCTTTCATGTGCAACCTCAAACATTCCTGGCATCATCTCTCTTATACTAAGAAAGGTCTCGTGGTCGGTCTCTTCTTAAGTCTCCTATTCTTGTTGTTATCTCAAGTCTCTCAGTTATCCTTTCCTCTCTTGGGATATCATCCTCTTATAACCCTCCTTATCTATGTGGTACTCGGTGCAGTCGTAGGCAAGCTCTTAGAACAGATTCTCATCTATCAACAAAGAATAAGGAAGAAAAAGTAAGCACCTCACTACCTGTCATCCACTAATTTTATTTAGTTGACGTCTTCTCCAGCACATCTTTCGCCGGCTTCATTTGATTCCAAGCTAAATCAAACATGCCTTCCATCGAGCTTGCAAAGAACGGAGTATTCACCCAGATTCCCGTATCATAAGTTGGATGCACGTCTTTGTCATTTAAAATCATAAAAATGATTTCTTTGCTATCAACAATACAGAATCGCGAATCAGTATTCGACTGCCTTACTTCCGCGAGGTCCTGGAGTTCTTTCAATGCATTCGCAGACTCTTTGGTGATCGGAGCTGCAATTCTGATCTTGACTCCGCGTTTTTTTAATTTCTCAAAGGTGCTCTTTAATCCTTCTACTTTTCTCAAGAAACCTTGGCCGGTGGTCATGATGCTGACTGATTCTTCAGCNNTCAAGGCTTTCAAGAACATCATAGCTTCGTGATCGTGGAACATTCGCAATATCAGAAAGTTCTCCTGCTGTGCTTACGCCTCGTGAGAGCAAGGCAGTCCAAATCTTGACTTCGTAGAGATTCAGTGAAAAGTAACGGCGTAATTTGCTTAAAAATTCTTCTTTAACGATCATGGTCCAACCCCCTCTTTGTGATGTTTGCAAAATTTCGCAAAATTCTGCATCAATTTTTAACTCTGCGTCTTGGTAACAGGGTAGTACTACTTAATATATGTTATGCTTTTTTACTTTTGCACAGACACAACAATTTTCGTCTGCAACAGGCAGGATGGAGTGGCATTGTTGTGTTTTTCTGTGTTTTTACTACCCCTAAATCCGCAATCACACAAAAAGTTAGAACAATGAATCGCCGTTGGATATATAAAGATTGTTCTCACCCAATTTCCAGGCTCAAACATACATGATCAAGCACAGGTAATAAATTTTATATATTCACCTCACTACAATTAATAAATACGCGTGACAAAAAGATGCAAAAGATAGAAACGAAAAAGAGAAAAAGAGGATTCGACGATGAAACAACTATTGACCGTTCTTGAAGCACAAGCAAAACAGCATCCTCAGCGCATTGTTTATCCTGAATCCACAGAACCGAGGATCCTCAAAGCAGTCTATCAGGTTGCAAAACAAGGCCTTGCACACCCTCTTCTTCTTGGAAAAAAAGAAACTATCCTTGCTGTTGCAAGAAACCTGGGTCTCAGTGATCTTTTTCTGGAATCCCATGTCAAAATCATCAATCCTGCCGAGGAAACTGCTCTCCGGGAGGTTTTTGCAGAAAAACTCTTTACCCTGCGTAAAAAGAAGGGCATGACCCCCTCGCTTGCAAGGAAACTCATGCAGGATCCCCTGTACTTTGCCACGATGCTCGTGTACGCAGGTGATGCTGATGGTGTTATCTCGGGCGCCATTCACCCTACTGCACACACCTTTCGCCCAGCGCTTCAAATTTTAAGAACCAACAAGAAACAGCGCATGTCTGCCTTTTTTCTCATGAAGCACGGGCAGGAATTTTATCTTTTTGCTGATTGTTCGGTCAATATTACGCCGTCTGAACAGGAGCTTGCCGAGATTGCAGTGCTCACTGTGCAATCAGCCCAAACCTTGTTTGGTTTGCGGGCAACGATTGCGATGCTCTCGTTCTCTACCCATGGTTCAACCGATCATCCGCTTGCTGAAAAGATGAGAAAAGCAACAGCCATAGCGCGGAAGCTCTTAAAAAAATACAAGATGCACGATGTCAAGATTGACGGAGAACTGCAGGCAGATGCCGCATTGATTCCTGAAATTCACGCCATCAAAGCGCACGGAGCATCCAAAGATCACATCCACGGAAGGGCGAACATCTTGATCTTTCCGAATCTTGAATCTGCAAACATCGCGTATAAACTTGTTGAATGGCTGGGGCATTACGAAGCTATTGGTCCTATTACCCAGGGCCTTGGCGCTGCTATGAACGATCTTTCACGCGGATGCACCGTGAGTGATATTGTTGAAGTGACTGCTATTACCGCTGTGCAAGCCCAGCTGTATAAACAGCAAAAACAACATAAAGGTCGAACCGCATGATAACCTGTAAGGTGTATATATGAACATTTTAACGATCAATGCAGGATCTTCCACTGTTAAGTATGCAGTTTTTTCGTTGGATCAAAAAAAGAAGACTGAAGAACAGCTTCTTGGTGGTCTGATTGAAGTTCCTCCAGCAAAAGATGGGAATACAGCAGGCTATGATCTTGCATTTAAACACATCATGCAGGATCTCGAGAAGAACGATCTTACGGTGCAGGCTGTTGCCCACCGCGTTGTGCATGGCAATTCCCTCACCCACTCGGTTCTCATCAACAAACACGTGATTATGGTCATCAAACATGCCTGCCACATTGCTCCGTTGCATGACCCCCACAATCTCCAAGGCATCCTTGCCTGTCAAAAATTTTTGAAATGCCCCCAAGTTGCGGTGTTCGATACTTCTTTTCATGCAGGGCTTCCTGCAAAGGCATCAACATATGCTCTTCCCCTCTGGCTCTCCAAAAAATATGGTTGGAAACGCTATGGTTTTCACGGCATCAGCCACGAGTATGTTGCACATGAAGCCTGCAAGCTGTTGAAGAAATCATTTTCTTCTGTCAAAATGGTGACGTGTCATTTAGGAAATGGAGCTTCGCTTGCTGCTATTGACCATGGAAAGAGTGTGGATACTTCCATGGGATTTACTCCGCTTGAAGGTTTAGTGATGGGAACGCGATCTGGAGACCTTGATCCTGCTCTTGTTTGTCTGTTAATCGAAAAAGGATTTAGAGAACCTGCAGTGTACGATCTTCTTAACAATCAATGCGGACTCAAGGGTCTTGCAGGAACCAATGATATGCGTGAGTTGATCAGCAGGAAAGATCAGAAAGCAGTGCGCAATGCACTGGACGTGTATGTCTATCGGATTGTGAAATATTTGGGTGCATATATTGCTTCCCTGAATGGTGTTGATGTGATTGTCTTTACCGCAGGAGTTGGCGAGCATTGTGCTTGGGTGCGTCAAGAAGTCATGAAGCAATTTGGTTATTTGGGAATCAAGATTGACGGCAAGAAGAATGCACAGAACGCACGCGTGATCAGCACGCCAGAAAGCAAGGTTAAAGTGTGTGTGATACCAACGAATGAGGCCTTGATGATGGCGAGGGAGACNNTTTCTTTCAAAGGGTCCGTAGACATGGTTTCCCTTAGCGTGATGTAAATCAATAATCCAATATTCAGTCGGACAAACTCTTGCAAACCGGACATGCCAGCCTCCAAATTGCCCCCATCCTGGTTCCAACTCAAAATATTGCACAACTTCTGCAGGGAGGTATTCTTGTGTTTTCATATTTCTGCAGTATTCATAGATTGGGGCTTCGCTCTTTGTTCCCCACACCCACTCATTGCCTTGAAGAGCATCAACATCACTGGGTTTGCTTGCGTCCTGCGATTTTTGTACTGATTCTGGGAACACTTCGTACTGTTCAGGAATAATCTCTGAAGGTTCAGTGTAGAGGAATCCGTCCGGAATGGACGTATTAATCATTTTTTGTCCAGAAAAGTAAAGAATGTAAACGATCCCTCCTGCTGTAATAAAGAGGAAAAAAATGAGCAACCCGAGGGCAATCTTTTTCATTTTTGATTTCATTTTGGTATTGATTTGAGGTATACTAATATTTAAGCTTATATCTTACAATTCCAGCTATCCCCCCCAATCCATCCAGCTTCTTCCCACCTTCATGATCCGAACTAATAATCATAATACTTCCCTTTGCCTGATCCACCATCTTCATGAGGTTGTCAATCTCCTGGTATTTTCCTGCTTCTTTTGTTCTCTGAATAAACCCATCCGTTACCAGCAGTTTTGCAACAGCCCCTGCCATCACGCGCTCTTCAACCTCTTGGTATCCATACACTCCTAAACTTTCCTTTGCAATTTCAACCATCAGCTCTTCCACCACACTGATCTCTTGTGCAATTTTCTGCTGTTTGAGCACGTGTTTCATTTCCTGTCGTTTGAGCACCTCGGCAATCGCTGTCTCATCCGTGCTCGAACAGGTTGCAAGCACGATCTTCTTTCGCAGGTGTTCATGTTCACCTTCAAGGTTCTTCATCAAATCTTCCTTCCAAAACGAAGGGCTCGCAACGATAATGGTCGATGGCTTATAACGCTCGTCATAGTCATGCATCAGTGCAATAATTTCTTTGTAGAAATTTGTGGTGTTCATACTCACTTCTGCTTTTTTGGTTACATTCCCTGCAATCTTCGTGAGCAACGTGTAGCCATATCTTCTCAAAATCGCGAAATATGCTTCTTCTCGATCATGAACAACCATGAGCACATCGGGTTTCTTCTCTTCGCAGGCTTCCTTGAGCTTATCCAGCTGAAACTGCATCCACTGCTTTTGAATCGTAATCTCGCTATGTTCTTCTACAACAATCGTATGGTGGCTTCCTTTGGCAATATCATCAGGTCCTTGCGTGATGATTCCGGAAAGTCGGAGGGTTTTTGATCCGATCTCAAACTCAACGCGTTCAATCTTAATCTCAAGAAAAACGGTTTTCTTCACGATCTCAACCTTTCTGTCCGTGCTTTCTCCTAACTTGATCTTTCTGATTGTTGTTCCTTTGGCCAGGTCGCCTGCATCAAGAACTGTACTTAAGTACCATAAATCGTCGGTATCTTCCACTTTGACCTTTACAGTCCCTTTTTTCAAATCTGAATGTATTACCTTCATAAATACCTTTAAATAGAAAAATATTTAAAAAGTTATCCGTAAAGAATGGGTGGAGAGGTGTTTTCCATTATAAAAAGAGGTCAGATTACGCATTCGGTCACGAATCAGACTCGCCATCAGCTGAAGGGTCAAGTCTCAGGCACGGGTGCTGCAGTCTTAGTCCTTCTCATTTTTGCCTTGATTATAGTCTATATCCTCTTTTTGCCTCCTGCAACGCGACAAGAGCTTCTGCAAGAAGAAGACCTTGAACGTGGTCTTGCGTATGGAGAACGTGAATTGCTTGTTGAATCTCCTGGGAGGCTTGATTATGTTTCTCAGCGTGAAATTGAGCATACCTTGCCTGCAGTGAACTTGTTTAGTTCAACCAACGCTGTTATCTTGCGTACGCTCCATTCCCTGTATGTCAAGAGTGCTTGGCTGGATGAAAGCAGCGCTAATATGTCATTTAGTATTGATAATCTTCAATATGCCAGCGACGTCATGCTCTCTTTTAATGTTCGCAAGCATCAAGGTCGATTACGCATCCTCCTGAACGGGAATCAAGTCTTTGACAGCGAAATTACAACGCTGAATGCACCCCCTATCACGCTTCCGAAAGATCTCTTGCAGCAAAAGAATGAACTCGGATTTGCAACATCCAGCGTCGGTGCAAAGTTTTGGGGTACGAATGAATACGAACTGAGCGACCTTCAAGTTACAGGAAAAGTGACGGATGTCACCACCCAGCAATCTAAGACCTCGTTTACGGTTACTTCTACAGAGCGGGATAATCTAGATCGTGTGTTTGTCAAATTCCTGCCTGACTGCGTCCAAGAACAAGTTGGGATTTTAGATGTTGCGATTAATGACCACAACATCTTCTCGGGTGTTCCTGACTGCGGTGTGCCAAGACCGCTTGAAATCGCAGGAACATATATTATCGGCGGAGAAAATGTACTTTCGTTCAAGACTCAGCGAGGTTCTTATCTGATTGACAACATCGTCGTCAAATCCAAGCTTCGTGAATTAACCTTCCCCACCTATTACTTTGAAGTCACTCCTGAAGAGATCGTTGCCATGCAGCGCAATGCAGAAGCTGTCTTGGAAATTGAATTCCCTGATGATATTGAAACCAAACGTGCTGATCTGTTTTTGAACGGTCATCCGATCAGCATCAACACGCGAGAAAAAGCATTGGCTTACCTGATCAGTGAACTCGTTCGCGACGGAACCAATGTCATTCAACTCAAACCACGAACAACCATGGACATCGTGAACTTGCGCGTCGTATTAACGTAATAATATTAATGTAATAATATCTTCACATTCACTTCCATCATCCTTGCTCCTGTGTTCCCATGATACTATCCTTATTTCCCAGCAAACTTTTTTCAAACAAGAAAGGTATTTCTAAGATTAACCTCTTGAAGCCCGAAGACAAAACCTGGGCCCAACGCAATATTCCTACATTTCTTTCTGCAGGAAAATGGACAGGGGAGAAGGGTGGAGCAGCAAAAGACTGGGTTTCTGAAAAATTTGCAAAACACCAGGCTTCACGTCAAACTCGCATACAAGAGCGCGAAGCTGAGTCAGCACAACGTATGGCATCAGCTGTTGAGCGAAGCATGAGCCAGCCTCCGAGTTTAGGCTTACTCTTTTTGCTCTTTCTTATTTTTCATTTTTTTGATGCTGCAACCAACTATCAGTTTGGTGGGATGCGTATTACACTCCATGTTACCTTTGCGATCATTGTGTGGTTTGTTTTAGGTCTCTACAACGTCGATCAGCGAACACGAGCACATGCCTTCACGATCGCTGGAATAACCATTCTCTTGCCGTTCATCCTTCACAACTTCGTGTTCCCTCTCTTGGCAAAAATAGGTGTTATTAACCCTTCAAGTATTTCAGATGCCGTTGGTATTTTTATGATCTTTTTTCCTCTCTGGCTCTTTTACTTCCTTGCAATACCTCACAAGAAAGGATGGGCGGATTCCTTAGCTTTCCTCTTTTATTTTATACTTGCGATACTCTATATCCCTGGTTTTGTTTTATCAGCTGCTGAAAAATCAGGAGTTGATGTTACCAAACTTGCATCAATGTATGGTATCCCTGCGGGAGGTGCAGGGCCAGAAGGCACAGCAGGGATTCCCGGTTTGCCAGGTACAAGTGCTCCTCCAACTTCCTACAACAGTTTCGAAGTTGCTACTGAAAGCACCAAAGCACTGATTACTCGTGCACGGCAAAGCATTGCGGTGATTCCTGACAAAATCGAAGAGCTTTTTTATATGCAGGTCAAAGAAGCAGCAGGAGATTATTACATTGGTCAAGTTGAACAGAACAAAGACCAGCCTCTGGGTGTGTATATTGAAAATCTTAAATCTGCTGCTCCGTCATTCTATGAAGATGAAGCTGTTACAGTTTGGGGTACGGTGCGTGCAAGGACTTTGGATTCTGATAAAGAAGTCAAC
The DNA here is from genome assembly GCA_013331695.1 of Candidatus Woesearchaeota archaeon. Taxonomy (GTDB): domain Archaea; phylum Nanobdellota; class Nanobdellia; order Woesearchaeales; family UBA12501; genus UBA12501; species UBA12501 sp10192u. The sequence goes on along the minus strand of DUFX01000011.1, from coordinate 53 downwards.
ATCAGCTTAAGCTGTTATTCTCCTGTTGTCGGCGAACAATTTGTGAAAGGACT
>DUFX01000001.1:2833-3012 GCA_013331695.1 Candidatus Woesearchaeota archaeon | reverse complement strand
CCCAGAGCCTTAGGGCAAGCCTAACGGCTTGCCTTTTGGCTGCAAATAAAAAGGATCTCTTGCGAGATCCTTTTGTTGTTGATTCTTATTCCCCTGACAGAAAGGCCAAAACTCTGGCTTTCATGTCTGAAGTTAATAACGTACGATAGTCGTGCCCCCCTGCTTCTACAGTCAGAACA
>DUFX01000001.1:0-2742 GCA_013331695.1 Candidatus Woesearchaeota archaeon | reverse complement strand
CCAAAGCTGGTCCCAGCGAGAACCACTTCTGGAGAAACCGAGAACTCAACTCCAGAGAATGCGTCGGCCACCTTGCCCGATTGAAGAAGCTGAACGGCACTAACTGCCCCCTGAACACAATTCTCTGGGGTTAAGTCACCACCATTATTGAATGTGCCAGGGTACTCCAAATTGAGCAAAGAGTGTCCTTGTGATGCTAAAAAGTCTCCAGCATCATTCTTCTTCATTGAACCGGGCATGCCTTGTAAGAACACGACGGACGGAGACTTTGAAGAACTCACGAAGTAGAAATCTCCGGCCACACCATCCTTTGATACCCTAAACAACTTGGTTGTATTATTCATAATCATTCCTTTCTAATTTTTCTAACAATAACAGATGATTCTCCTCTTCTCAGTATAATGTCTCGTACAACATCCATAGTCCGAGTACCAAACAAAGCCCAGAGAAGAAAGAGGTTAGACCGTAACGGTCCCATTGCAAGATAACACAGGTATTCTACCAATTCGGCTATGGTAGCATCAAGCGCATCGCGACATTTTGCGAATGGTTTAACAATACCACTGTGTACAGTCCACAAGTCATGCTCAGCATCTATCCATTCCAGAAGGACAGAAGAAAGAGCATCCTTTTCTTTTTCTTGAAGCAGAGCGACGTGAGGGTATGCCTCAATCAACAAGTTTGTCACAACCTCAAGTCTTCTTTCAAGAGTTTTACAGCTATATATCTTTTTGCCCAGGATTTTCGTCTTTCCTCCCGTTATCGTCCTGATAAGTCCGTTCTGGAGCGGATAAGGGGATAGATCTTGCAAACTGAACAACATGGATTCGAGACCCTGCTCCAGTCGAGCAACATCATGAAGCGTGCTCTCAAGTTTACGGTATACTGTCTCCCTCTTGTTCAAATGTTCCGCTAATGACGAAACCATTTGATCAAATCTGGTCATATAACAAACCTCCGCAGACTCAAGAAACTCTGTAAGGTTTGATGAGGAAGCAGCTGGCAGTCGCTGTAAATGTTTGATAGTCTCTGACTTTTTGATACACTCTGTTATCTGAATGAGTGTCGTGATGTTAGCACGAAGCGCTGACAAATCATATTGAGAATTATCATCTTGCGAAGTTGGTAATTCCAGCAAATCAGAAACGAACAAACGATACGCCACAGCATAAGAAAAAGCTTCTGTAACAGAAAAGACAGCTTCTCTCTTTGTCGCGTCTACTAGCTTCCGCAACCCCTGCCTCAACTTTTCTGATGGATTTCTATCTAATATCCATTGAAAAAGATCATTGCGAATTGCGCCAGAACGTGACCTATAACTCGAACGCAGTTGCCTACTGTAGAAGTAACGCGCCGTCAGCTGGGTAAACAGTTCTTGGTCTCCAGCATCAATCCTTAAGAACGGGATTTGAAACTGGACAAGTCTCCTTGCCGATTCAAAACGCACGCACTCAATCATGGTTGACCCAGTTGGACTTAACCTGCTGTGTGAGGTAAATCGTTCCGGGTCGACGGTATGAAGCGGAAAAACATGTTCAAANNCCAATGATTGATCAACGAAACTGCTTCAACTTTCATAACATCATCAGCAAAATACCATGGATACGCCACGATATTGCCAACAAGGAGAAGTTGAGAGATCAAGAACGCTCCTCTGCCAAACACAACCAGATCTACGTCCTCCACGCGATGACGCATCGCAGTGTCGTTCCCTAATAGTCCCACTATGCGTCCCTTTGTCTCCTCAAGGGAGCACACAATCTCTTGAGACGTTACCGACGCCGCCCTTCCATCACCGAAAAACTCAATTGATAATGGCTCTAGGGTATACAACACTTCACGTGAATGCTTATCCCAAAGCAGAAAGCGTAATGGTGGGTGATGCATCACAAAATTATCACCACCCTTTGCTATGACAACGCTACTTTCTTCATCAGGATTACTGAATATGTTCTTAAACACAACATCTCCAGTATTTATTGTCGACTCCAAGTCAGACGCAGAAATTGGACGCAAGAGAGTATCGGTAAGAAATTGTTGAGGTTCCTTCTGGCTAATGAGATCCTCTAAAGCAACCATGACTATCCCCTCTACTCCCATCTCCTGGAGCATCGCCTGAATTGCAATACCCCAAGACTCAGAAAGAGGCGCGCTCGCTTTTGGGAATCCTGACTTCATCCTATTTAGGAATATACCAAGGTCTTCGTCGAGCCGCTCTGCCTCGTGATTATTAATGATCCGTCTGACCCATTTGACGTACCTCGTGATGAGTAAACGCAAATCATCAAACGATACCATTATCTCATTCATGTAATTGCTCTTTTCCTCGTCGGTTTTCACACATAGGAAGAGATTCTTATAGTTTCCGTTATTGTCCACGACAACGGCCGGAAGCGGTAGTGTCCCTCTTCCTTGATCAGTGAAACCGTTTTTTGAGCTTACAGTTGATCTCTTCAAGCCATTCAAAAATAACATTGGCCTAAAACCAACACCACCATAAATGATATGGTGAAATATGAAGCTCATGTAGTCGATTCCTGAGGGGGAAGCTGAGCCACCAAGTACTGTTTTATGATTCATCTTCAGTCTCCATTCTTTAATTTTTAAAGTTCATTTTCGTTAAGTTTTTATTGACTTTTACATATTTCACATGAAAAGTCAAGTGCCACACACAACAGCACTAATGTGTTCCAGCGCTATGATCTAGATTACCCTTCCGAAGGATTCCCGCGTACCTTTAGA
>DUFX01000073.1 GCA_013331695.1 Candidatus Woesearchaeota archaeon | reverse complement strand
TTTTTTGAAATTTCGAACATTTGAGATCGAAAAAGAAGATCGAGACAAGCTTTAAAAATAAGGTCTGCTGCCCAAAACCACTATGGCTCAAACGCGGCAACAAAAACAAGAAGAACAAAAACCAGAACAAAAGGAACAAAGATCCAATCGTATTGCTCAAAGCCTTATTCAGATCCAAAACAAATGGCAGAAGCGCTGGGCTGATGCAAAGGTCTTTGAAGCGAACGTACAAAAGGGAAAGAAGAAATTCATGTTGACCTTTCCGTACCCCTATGTCAACGGCCTGCCTCACATCGGCCACCTCTTTACGATCATGCGGGTAGAATCCTTTGCCCGCTTCAAACGTCATCAAGACTTTAACGTTTTGTTTCCGCAAGGCTGGCATGCAACCGGTTCTCCGATTGTCAACGCAGCAAAACGGATTCAAGAAAAAGAACCGAAACAGCTGAAGATCCTTCAAGATTTAGGAATTCCTGAAAAAGACATCGTGAAATTTGAACAGCCTGAACACTGGCCGAGATATTTCTGCAAGGAGTATAAGAAGGACTTGCAAGCCATGGGCCTGAGCATTGACTGGCGACGCGAGTTTGTTACGACCCAGCTGAATCCCCACTACAACAAGTTTATCGAGTGGCAGTTTAGGAAACTGAAAGAGAAAAATTATGTTATTCAAGGAAAGTTTCCTGTCGTGTGGTGCCCAAAGTGCAATAATCCAGTGAGCGACCATGCACGCGTTGAGGGGGAGGGGGAAACGCCTCAGGAATTTGTTCTTGTCAAGCATACGCTTGATGATGGCAGACACATCGTGAGTGCAACACTCAGACATGATACGATTTATGGTATTACGAACCTGTATGTCCATCCTGATATTGAATATGTTGAAGCAAAAGTAAAGTCGCCAACAAAAAAAGCTGAAAAAGGAAAACAAGGAAGCGAAAAAACAGAGACATGGATCTTAAGCGAATATGCAGCTGAACACTTAAAAGAACAAGATTATGAAGTCACGATCATAGGAAAAGTAAAGGGAAAAGACCTCATCGGTAAAAAAACTAAAGAATTTGGTGGAAGAAAAGTCCTTGTTCTTCCAGCATTGTTCCTGGATCCAAGATTTGGAACCGGATTAGTGCACTCAGTTCCTTCAGATTCTGCTGATGACCTCATTGCACTTTGGGATTTACAAAAAGATGAAGCAACCATCAAAAAATATGGCTTAAACAGCGAAGAAGTCAAAGCCATCAAACCGATTCCTGTGCTTGATACGCCTGGATATGGAAATGTTGCTGCTGAAGTCATGCTGAAAAAACACAAAGCAACGTCCCAGCACCAGCGAGCCTTGCTGGAACAGATCAAGAAAGACTTGTACAAGCTGAGCTTTTATGAGGCAACCTTTAACGAGCAATACCAAAAAGGATTTTCAAAAAATCTGCACGGCAAAAAAGTGAGTGAAGGGAAGGATATCATTAAACAAGACCTGCTGAAACAAGGATGGATTGAAATGTATTATCAGTTAACCGGCAAAGTGGTCTGCCGTTGTCTTACTCCCAGCATCGTCAAGATTGTTGATGATCAATGGTTCCTGAATTATGGAGACAAAGACTGGAAAAAAGTTGCGCACGCATGCCTCAAACAGATGAAACTGTATCCTGAAAAAGCCAGAACTCAATTTGAGTATGTTATTGACTGGCTCCATGAATGGGCGTGCACGCGGGAAGAAGGATTAGGAACACGACTGCCCTGGGCGCAGCGCTGGCTGATTGAATCGCTGTCTGACAGCACGATTTACAACGCGTATTATACCTTTAATTATCTCTTGGAAAAAATTCCTCTTGAAAAGATTGACGACGCGGTCTTTGATTATCTCTTGCTCGGCAAAGAAAACAAGGAAAACAAGGGAAAAAAACCAGCGCTTCCTGGCATCGAAGCAATGCGCAATGAATTTCTGTATTGGTACCCGGTTGACTTTAGAAATTCAGGAAAAGACTTGATTCAGAATCATCTGACGTTCTATATCTTTAATCATGTAGCTATCTTCCCCCAAGAGCACTGGCCAAAGGGCATCGGAGTCAACGGCTGGGTAACCGTAGATGGCAACAAAATGAGCAAGAGCTTGGGCAATATGATCCCTGTCCGAACCATGGCAGCACAATTCTCTGCTGATGTATCGCGCATCACGATTTTATATGGCGGAGAAGATCTTGATGATCCCAACTGGGACAGTAACTTTGCAGAAACTATGGTGAGCAAACTTGAGCAGTTGAGACTGATGTGCCAAGAATCATACAACAAAGGAAGAACAGGAAAACTTGAAGCGATTGACCAATGGGCTGTTTCAAAACTGAATCAGACAATACGAGATGCAACAGGAACTATGGAAAAAACTTTCATGCGGTCTGCAATTCAGCATATTTTCTTTGACATCCAGCAGATGCTCAGATGGTACAGAAGACGAACCCATGAAAATCCGCACAAAGAGGTTATGAATCAGATTATTGAAACACAGGTCGTGATGTTAGCTCCTTTTACCCCCCACATCTGTGAAGAGATCTGGGAAGCCTTAGGAAAAAATAAAGATGAAAAGAGTAACGATAAAAAAAACGGAACGCATTTTGTCTCCCAAGCACCGTGGCCAAAATCAGATGCAAAACTTATTCACCATGAAGCTGATTTAGGTGAAGAATTGATAGAAAAAACATTGAGCAGTTTGAACACGGTCCTGGAACTCGCAAAGATAGAGAAACCCAAGAAGATTGCCTTCTTCATCAGCCCTGCATGGAAATATGGATTCTATGAGAAGTTAAGAAAAG
>DUFX01000085.1 GCA_013331695.1 Candidatus Woesearchaeota archaeon | reverse complement strand
GGCAATATTCGGCCAGACCGAAGGATTGTTAGGTGATGAATTAGACCTGCGCGACCTTCAAAAAAACGGAAGAATCGGACGAATAGAGGTTGACCTTAACGGACGGGATGGAAAAACAATTGGTATGGTAAAGGTTCCAAGCAGCCTTGATATGGTTGAAACATGTATTATAGCTGCTGCGTTGGAAACCGTTGACCGGGTTGGACCATGCGAGGCAAACATAAAGGTCCAAAAAGTGGAAGACACAAGAAATGCAAAAAGAAAAATACTCATTGACAGGGCAAAGGGCCTGTTGAAAAACCTCATAAACGTGGAACTCCCGGAAAGCAAGGAAATATCTGACATGGTCCGCGATGAGGTGAAGATAGCTGAAATTGGAGAGTACGGACCAGACAGACTTCCGGCAGGACCTGGTATTGACAGATCAAACGAAGTTTATTTCGTAGAAGGAAGGGCAGATGTAATCAACCTTTTGAAAAACGATATAACAAACGTGGTCGCAATACAAGGTGCAAAGGTAACTCCAACTATAATTGAGTTATCCAAAGGAAAGGAAGTTACTGTTTTCCTTGATGGAGATCGTGGAGGAGATATAATCCTCAACGAACTCGTTCAGGGTGGTGCAGAAATAGACTTCGTTGCAAGGGCACCAACTGGAAAAGAGGTTGAAGAATTAACCAGAAAAGAACTGATAAAATGCCTGCGTGGAAAAGTTCCGTTTGAACAAAGCAGCGCACCTGGAGGAGACGACGCGAACAGGAGACGTGGGATAGAGCAGCGACCAAGGAGAATGGAACGGGTTGAAAGAAGGCAGTATGATGAACCGCGCGACGAGCAGATGCANNCCAGCACTTTGAAAGGAGAGCTGAACAAACAGAAAGAAAGTTTGAACAACCTGTGGAAAAACCATATCAAAGAACTGCAACTATAGAACAAAAACCTGAAAGAGCAGAAAGGACCGAAAAGGCTGAAAGAATTGAAGTTGCCCCGATTCAACCTGTTGTTCAGCCGGTTGTAATCGCAAACAAAGACGATCTCTGGAAAGAACTTGAAGAGCTTGGCAACACCCTGAAAGCAAGGTTTTACAACAGCGGCATGGAACGGGTAAAGGAAATGCAGGTGCGGGACGTAATAAAAGCGCTTGAAGAGGTAACAGACGTCCATGCGATAGTATTTGACGGAATAGTTACCCAGAGACTGGTTGATCTTGCGCACAACAAAGGAGTTAAGACGATAATAGGGGTAAAGATAGGAAATGTGAACAAAAAACCTGAAGGACTTGAAATAATGACAAAAAGCAAGTCATAGGAAAAACGAGGCCTGCGGACGCGGGGTGCAGAAAATTGATTGCGAAACGCAAAGTGTATATAGAAACATACGGCTGCACCCTGAACCAAAGCGATAGCGACATAATTTCCTTATCTCTGAAAAAAAGTGGATATGAATTAACTACCAGCGAAAGCTTTGCAGACGCAGTAGTCATCAACACTTGCACTGTGAAAGGAGCAACGGAAAACAAAATCTCGGAACGCATGAAAAAACTTACACAAAATAAAGTTCCGCTTGTGATTGCCGGATGCATGAGCGCAAACGAGCGGCTAATTAAAAAAATAAATCCGCACGCAGCAATTGTGGGAACAACTTCGATTACAAGCGTGGCTGAGGCAATAAATGATGCGCTTTCCGGGAATGGGACAGTATTCAAGAACCGCGAGGACAAGGAAACTATCGGCAGACCCGTCTCGGCACCGATAATGAGGATCCCCATTTGCGAAGGCTGCACAAGTAGATGTCATTTTTGCCAGACGAAAATTGCAAGGCCATTTTTATTCAGCTACCAACCAAAAACCATCCTGAAATGGGTTGAAGATGGAATAAAACAACGGGTAAAGGAAATACAACTTACAGCAATGGATGCAGGAGTTTACGGAATGGGGTTGGAAACGCAAATAGACTTACCATCCCTTCTTTCAGCCATCTGTGAAACCGAGGGGGATTTTCGCGTCAGACTTGGGATGATAAATCCTCAGCACGCAAAGCGCATGTGCGAACCTCTGATCAGCGCGCTGGCGCATGAAAAGATGTACAAATTTATCCATATCCCGGTGCAAACTGGAAGCGAGCGCGTTTGCAAAGAAATGAACCGTCAGCACACAGTAAAGAATTTTTATGAGATCGTAGATGTAATGCGGAAAAAAATTCCAAACATAACGATTGCAACAGATATCATTGTCGGATATCCAACCGAAACCAAAGAAGATTTTGAAGAAACCGTGCGGCTCATCGAAACAATCCAACCGGATATTGTGAATATCTCAAAGTTCTCCCCACGGGAAGGAACGATTGCAAAAAAGATGAAACAATTGCCAACGCAGATTGTGAAGAAAAGAAGTGCAAAACTCGCAGAAGTTGCGAGGCAAATACAAACGGAAAAGAACAAAAAATTCATAGGTAAAGTAGTGCATGTGATGATTACGGAGAGACAACAACAGAATGGACGACATGGCGGAGATTATACTGGGAGAACAAATGAATACAAGCAGGTTGCAGTCAAAGGATTTAAAGGAAAAATCGGGGAATGGGTAAAGGTAAAAATTATTGGGGCGAATTATGGCGGACTGATCGGAAAACTTAAAAATAGTTGCAAGAAATAAGACAGTATGGATGAGCAAGAAACAGGAGCAAAACCAGTGATTTCGATTACAAAACACATTGTTGAAAAAGAACTAGGACGGCTACTTAGGGAAAATGATCTGCTTTTCAGAGCTAAAAACATGGATGGTTTATGGGGTGTTCTCGCAGACAAGACAAAGGATATGAGAGTAAGGCTAGACGCTGGCCACAAATTTTTGCAGCTCGCTGATAGCAGGGACATACTTCTTTTTATCGACGTAAGCAAACGCGAAGAATGTCCGATGGCTATTAGGAAGGAAGCGATGAAAAAGGCGATTACAGCTAGTTGCACAGGAGCAGATATTCAAAATGTAAAAATGAGAACACTAAGTTTTCAAGACGTATGGGAAAGGACCGAAATACCTGCATTGTTGAAAAGACGAACGTATGAAATAGGAATTGCAGAGGTAAACTTGTACTATAAACAAAGGAACAAAGCGGCCTTACAGGGCATAACAACGGATCCAGACCGATCTTCAAGAATAGTGGCTGCAGCAAACTATGCACTCAGGAAGATAAGGCTTGGTAAAGGAGCCACAGAACATGACAACCAACTCGATATGACAAGAAAACTGAGAAGAACTCGACAGCCGAATAGAAGAGGATTGCGCCTGGTATCATGAAGCGAAAACACTTCATGCTTCTTGTGCACTAGACTCTCTTCGTACCTTGGACTGCACTTTTTTGCGTATTGCATCTTTTTGTGTTGATTGTAAAACAAAATGCATCACAACTTCATCTCCAGTTGCAGTAACCTTGTCGATATTCCTTTCTAATAAATCAAGCACATATTCGGCACAACCACTTAATTGCTTATCTGATAATAGGTCTACAATTTTCCTATAGTCACCCCCATCTACCAACATCTTCAGCCCTCTTCGTATGCCACAATCTATAGATAACACTCGATCAATCCGATCCTTAAAGGCATCGAGTTTAGTATGTTTTCTTATGGTACGAAGGGGGCCATCCCAGCCATTATCAATTAGAAATAGGAGATTATCCTCTAAAAATCCTAAACAGGATCTTTTTCTTTCCGGAGTTCCCGAGGTTTCCACTAATTCAGCAATAGCAATATAATTTCTCATTGACTTTAGTTTTTCTAGCGCTTTGATTGCAAAAGCATTTGCAGACTTATCATTATCACTGTAAATCATAACTACTTTTAGAAGAACTTCGTCAAACTGATTTGAGGCAATTTCGGGATAACCCTGCATTTTTCTAACTGCATTTCGAATTTCTTCTTCCTGATCGCATGCTAAAAAGAACCCTCGGATTTTTTTAAGATCTCTGCACCTAAGTGCCGTGTCTAATTCACTTCTGGTCATAAAATTTACATCTTCACTAAACCATTTTCCAAAAGAAGCCCTTGCTACAGCTTTTCTGCCTAGACTCGCTAATAGAGCCGTAGCTCCATTACGTGCAACCCTCACCGCCGTTATCTCAGCTTGGCTTGCCACGGCTATACTGGTACAAAGAAAGCTTATAAATGAATGTCCCGTTTTTGCCAATTTCCTCGAGATTTACTCCTCCAGCTTAAATATCTTTATCTCGTTCCCTTCTGTTTTGTAAACTAATTTAAATCCCGGGAGATCCTCGAGGAAATATGCCTTGTAAAGGTTTGAATCATAGAATTTTCCTTTTCTGTCAGCATAACCATCAACCGTGGAGTTGCCTTCCTTCCAGATTTTATCCTTTGTGTAATATGCAGACATTACTGCAACACCATCCTGGGTTTCGTAATTCTGCTGAAGGATTGCCTTGTTAAGCTTGAGATTTCCGGCAGCATCTTTTTGGTTTAATTCATAGGTCGCAAGCACCTTCTGACCATCTGCAAGGACACTGTCACTCACGCAATATGCAGGCTCAAGACCGGAGTTTAACCCGCCATCTGGATTTTGTGTGACCTTCAACTTATATGCGAGAAGACCTGCCTTTCCAGAGGATATGGACACATAACACTGCTGCGCCCCCCCGGTTTTGGGTATGTAAATCGTTTCCCAGAGCTGTTCAAGCTCGCATGGAGAAGTACCAGGGCTATAAGATACACCCGTCAAACCCATCTCATTGCATGAAAGATAATTCAATGCTCCATACTTTCCACCAAATACCGTGCCACCTGAAAGAACCAATTCTCCGTCAAAAAGTGCGTATTTTGAATCATGAGATTTCATATACGCGGCAAGCTCTTCTGGGGTATCATGAAGATATCCTTTTGCAACTTCACCTATCATTTTCAGGGAAATGTGCTCATTTCGTATAACTGCGTTTCGCTGGCCAAAGAAATTAAGCCAATGGCCATAATCCCACCAGGAGATTACACGCGCATCTTTTTCCGTGTTAAAGCGAATCCATTCCATGACATTTATCCAGGACACTGCGAGTCTTTGGCATTTGAAACTTATTGCACGCTGCTCAGAAGCCGTAGCTGTAAATGGATTATCCGGAATTGAGATTGAACAGAGTTTCTGATCAAACTGATAATTTGTTCCGCGTGATGCATATTCAACAGGGTCATTTGCAGCCTCGCATACGTCTGCATCATATCCACCTGAAAGCTTGAGCTGATTGCATACCTGAGTAAGCTTTTCCTTGAATGCGGCCGGATTGTCCTGGAAACGCAATTTGTAAGAATTATATAAAATTGAAGATGAGAAATCCTCGTGAGTAAATTGAAGATAGGAGAACAAAAGTCCGAATAGGAATAGAAATGCAAACAAACCTGTGGAATACTTTTTGATTGTTTCTTCTTTTTCTGCGTAGAATCGTTTTATAAGCGCGGAACCTGCAAAGAAAAGCTCTGCAAACACCAGCCCGATTGCGCCTGCGAAAAAGAATCCGACGTAAATCGTATATTTGGCTTTGAGAAGACCGACCAACGCCGGAGGAAACAGAACCGCAGCATAGAGCGCAAAAAGTGTGAGTTCATTTCCCTTGATTGAGCGGTAAGCGGAATACAAAATTCCCAAGAACGAAAGAGAAATTATGACTAGTAGGAGACTCGTTTCCTTTGCATCATAAGCGATTCCGGCATTGAAAAGTGCATTAACTACTGCAAAAATAATTGAGAACAGTGTATTGGCAAAAACAGAAAGTGGGGCAAAAATCTTTCCAAGAAGAGAAGTAGCAAGATTTGTCAAATCCCCGAAAATGGATGGTGGAAGGAATGTTTCCGCGACTTCTTGCGGTGTCGCGGCCATAAAACCAAGTTGTCCCTGGAAAAGAGCTCCGCTTGCACCCTGTTCTGCGATAGTGCGCTTCAGAGCAGTGTCAAATGTGGCTGTTGTGAGACCGCTCATCGCACCCTGCGAGATAAATGTTTTGAGCGGGGTAAAGAAGAATATAAGCATGCTAAAGAGAATAAGACCCCCAAGAGCATAAAACATTGTTTCTATGTCTTTTATCATATTGCGCAGATAGTACAGAACCAATGCCAGCAAAGTTGGAGCAAGAGCCATTATCATATAAACAGCAGGACCAGTGTAAAGATATTCGAAGGTAAAGACCCCGTTTCGATATATTGGATGGATAATTGTAGCAATAAGAAACAGCGCAATCCCAATAATAATCAGATTAAACTTTGCAAAATCAAGTAGGTTATCACGTGTTTCCGCAGATTTTAGGAACATTAGAATTGATTGAATTCCAATAAATATTGTAATTGCAGAAACCCCTACGACTGCGGATGAACTTCCCAGAGCAAGAGCAATATAACCAAGCGCAGCAACGAGTGCGAATGGAAGTGAATTCTCGAATTTTTTCTCCTTTGCCCCCCAGGCATACGCCGAAAGGAAAAACCCTAGCGCAAAAAATGCATATGGCTGGACTTCCATTTCCCCAGACGAAAGTTTAAGCACAATAATTGGAACAAACGATGCCACCGCCGCACCTATAAGCGAGAATTGACGTGGGTAATTTGCTGCGAAAAACAGATAAAGGAAAAAGAATGCAAGAGCAGCTGCCACTGGTGGATATGCGCCTGCAACCAATGCCAAAAGATAATTATCATAATGAGCAGCATCCGCACCCATGGTGTAAAACGAGTACCACGCAGCTTCCATATACAAAAGAACCGGGTGAGAACGATGATCCACCTTTGTCTCCGAGATGCCATCACCGTTTGCATCCTCAAACCAGGCAGTTTCATCATTGAGAGGCATCTCGCCCAAAGTAACTATCTGCTGGGCCCCATAGGTATAATAATACGGATCAAGTTCTGAGAATACCGGGCTGCTGGATGAAATGCGAAGCATGAATGCAGAAAGCATTACTATAACCAGAAGAGCTGCCACGATCCAGCTCCATACGGGTGCTTCAATATTTTTCAGCTCCTCAATACTGAGTTTTGGAACCTCTAATTTAAATCCTTCAAAAGGCTTTTCCTTCAGTAAAAGAGCTAATGCAATTGCATAAAAAACCAGGGTGGATAGAATTGCAATTCCAAATGAAAATTTTATTCCCACAAATGAAAGCAGATATGGAATGATCTGGGGAAGGGAAAAACCAATTCCAAAACCAATCAATATTTTTTCAAATAGCTTGAGTTCGCTTCGCTTAAGAATGGAAACCGCCAGCAACGCACCTGGGATGAATGAAGTAATGAAAATCCAGAACAACATTAACCAGGAATCAAATAATACAAGTGCCATAGATATCACATCAATGAACTTTGACTCAGCTTTTAGCAATTCGCCTTGAGCTTTGAGCCTTGCGCCATGAGCTTTTAGAGATTAGAGATTTAAATTATCCTGAGACAAGAAGGTTTTCTTGTCTCAATCTATGTCATGAACGTCGCAACGTTCATGAACATGTACAAAATGCAATGCATTTTGTATCAGACAAGTTCGCTGATGCGAACTTGCAGATGTTCAGGAACGATTCGTCGTTCCTGACATACTGAACCATCTGGATAAACCCAATATTCCGAATCCGTGTGGCTTTTAGCCACATCTCTTGAAGTTTCTAAAACTTCAAGATCGATATTACTTAGTTGATTCAGTATATTGGAAGAAAATTAAATAAGAAAGAATAAAAGACTAGAGGTATTGGAGCGCCGAATCCCCGCTACTGGAAGATGTTGCAGCAAGATCAAGACCCGAGCTATCATCATCCTTCTTGAAGATATATGGAGAGCGGACACCGGTTATTATCGCAGTCACGCGGATCGTTTCCCTCATATTTGGATTGACCCTTGCACCAACCTTTATCCCGGAGGTTGGGTCAAAACTTTGTGTAAGGGTTTCCCCTGTTTTTATAGCATCTCCGAGTGTAAGATCTGGACCACCTTCGATATGCAGCATGCAACCTTTTGCGCCTTCATAATTCACATCAAGAAGTGGATGTTCAAGAGTGTCTTTCACTACATTTTGAACACGATCCATTCCTGTTCCTTCTCCTAGAGAAATCATTGCAAGCCCGCCACCTTGCATTACTGCCCTTACATCAGCAAAATCAACATTCAAGAGGCTTGGAAACATTATTGTGTCTGCAATTCCAATTACTGCCCGGGATGTGATGGAATCCGCAAGTTCAAATGCCTTGTCAATTGGAAGATTTGGCACATAGGACGCAAGCCGGTTGTTATCTATAACAACCACGGTGTCGGATTTCTGAACAAGATTTTTTATCTGTACTTGTGCGTTTTTGATACGAACACGCTCAAGGGCAAATGGATAGGTTACTATTGAAACAACTATCGCGCCCTGCTCCTTTGCTATTTCTGCAACAACAGGAGCAGCCCCCCCACCAGTTCCACCACCCATACCTGCTACGAGGAAGACAAGTTCATTTTCTCCAATCTCTCTTTTGAGCATTTCACGATCTGCTTCTGCTGCCTTTCTTGCGATATCTGCATACCCGCCTGCACCAAGCCCTCGTGTGATTGTTTTCCCAATAAGAATTTTCTTGTGAGCCTGGATCATGTTTATGTGTTTTGCATCGGTATTCAGGCCGATTGTTGTCGCACTTTTGATGCCGATTTTTGTAAGCCTGTCAACGCAGTTGCATCCTGCTCCGCCAACTCCGATTACTGCAATACGTACATGTCCATCCTCTTCATTCACTGGCTCAATCTTTGAGCTGGAATCTGCCGAACTTCCTTTAGCTGCCGCAAGAATATCATCAAACATTGGATCACCGCATGAATTACGCAGTTAAGAATATAAACATAGCCGGAAAGAAAGGAAGAATTAAATATGATTTGAACAAAGGGCCTCTCAACAGCCCATTCGTTCAAATATAAGTAAATTCGGCACGCCCTGGATGTTGAAACAAGGTTTGTGCCGAATTTCATATGAGATGATTGTATGGGTGCAAACAACAAGGCGATACTGATTATAATAGATGGATTGGGAGACCTTACTCCAAATAGCCCTCTTCAAACTGCAAAAAAGAAGAATTTAGACAGACTGGCAAAAGAAGGAATAACCGGAATGTTGAGTACGATAAAGCGGGGGATTGTCCCTGGAAGCGACACAAGCCATCTTTCAATTTTAGGATATGAACCGGAAAAATATTATTGTGGACGGGGACCACTTGAAGCCCTTGGCGTTGGTGTGCAAATGAAAGAAGGAGATGTTGCATTTCGTGCAAACTTTGCCACGGCACAAGGGAATAATATAACGGATAGAAGGGCAGGAAGGATTGACACGTTGATTTCCAAAAAACTGGAAAGTTCTCTTAATTTTGACATAGAAGATGTCCAGTGTATATTCAAAACTTCCGTAGAACATAGAGGAGTTCTTGTTTTGCGCGGAAGCGGATTAAGTGCAAATGTTTCTGAAACAGATTCGTACAAAACAGGATACTCACCAGAATCAAAACCGCTTGATGAAAGCAAAGAAGCTAAGAAAACTGCGCGTATAATAAATGCATTCACGAAAATTGCAAGAGAACATCTTGAAGCCCATGAAGAGAATCGAAAGCAGGAAAAAAGCGGAAAACCAAAAGCAAATGCGATTCTTTTGCGTGGTGCGGGAAATTACAAAAAAACCCAGTCGTTTATGGAAAGATTTGGAATAGCTGCTGCATGTGTGGCTGGCGGAGCGCTTTATCGGGGAATTGCTAAATATATTGGAATGACTTTAGTAACGGTAGATGGCGCAACCGGAACAAAGGACACTAATCTGCATGAAAAGGCAAAAGAGGCAGTACTCTCGCTTCGAAGCAATGACCTGATATTCCTGCACATAAAGGCATGCGATAGTTTTGGACATGACGGAGATCCGAAAGGAAAAACAAAAATGATCGAGCGCATAGATGCGGAATTGATCCCATTGCTTGCAAAAAGCGGTGCAAACCTGATTATTACCGGAGACCATTCAACTCCGTGCGCAAGGCGCGGACATAGCGGACATGAAGTGCCGATACTGATTTGGGGAAATGAAAGACAGGACGAAGTCACACAGTTTGACGAACAAAGTTGTATGCATGGCGGCTTAGGGCACATTGAAGGAAAGGATTTGATCCCGATAATTCTGAATTTAATTGGAAAGGGGAAGAAGTATGGAAGTTGAGTTAGTGTAAACTTCCAGTTGCCAAATGTAAACATTTAAAAGTTTACACGTGTAAACTATAAACATGAGAATAAACAACGAACCCCTACTAAGGCAGCTCGTAGGCTCTAAACTAAAGACGAGAATCCTGGAATTTCTTACCGGAAACAAAGTGCCAACCAGTGAGCGGGAGATGGCGAAAATATTTGGAGTAAGCCACACTGCAGTTAATAAAGCCATGAAGGAACTTCTTGAATTTAACCTCGTACAAGCAACAAACATAGGAAGTTCATTAGTCTGGACTATAAACAAGAAAAGTACATCTTACCAGATACTGCACATGTATCTTCGGCTTCAAAAAACCAGCGTTATTGATATTATAATTGAAAGATTACACGATAAACTATTCCTCTTGGATTTGTTTGCATCTCGTGGAAAAAAACATGGCATTGCCCAGATTATGTTTGGAGGCGGCATTGATGCATATTTATTTGGTTCAACCATAGATAATACTGCGGGTCCAGAAAGCGATATAGATATGCTTATTATCCCTAGAAATAAGGAAAATGCAAAAGAATTGGAACGACAAAAAAATATGCTAAACAAGGTGTGCATTGATTTCGCAGAGGAAATTGGCAATAAACTCTCAATACACATCCATACAAAAGAAGATATAAAAACAAACCCTGCACTTCATTGGGCAAAGGAAGTATTGGCAAACCCTAGAAAAGGAAGAAGGGTGTACCCATGACAGATAAAAAAGTCGTCTTAAGAAGTCTTTATCCTAATTATGTGAAAAGGGCGGAAGAATTTTGCAGGTCAATGGACGATTCGTACCAGCGAGGAGATTGGACGGCTACGGTGAGCCACGCAGTATTAACTGTAATCGCAATAGTTGATGCGATAGCAGTTCAAAAACTTGGACGAAAAAGCAGCTCTCAGAATCATATCGAAGCAGTTTTCCTTTTGAACGAAATAAAAACCAGTGATGAAAACAAAAAAAGCAATATGAAAAATGAAATAATCGGATTGATAAACATGAAAACGCCCTCCCAGTATTCGGAAAAGCTTATGAACAAAGCAGATGCCGAAAGGGCTGTGAATGCCTGTAACAAGATTATTTTGTTTCTCAAGGCAGAAATAGAAAAAGGAAAAGTATAACGTACCAATAGTTTTATCCCTTTCCTTTCAATACCTATCGTACGGTAACTCATAAGCTGATTCTATGCTTCTTTCCNNTCCCTTTCCTTTCAATACCTTAGTAAATACTCACAATGGACTAATATCAGCTGATTCTATGCTTCTTTCCCTTGAACTGACGAACTGGCGTTCGCATTCGCACACACTGCTTGAATTCAGAAAAGGAACCAACCTTCTTATCGGAATAATGGGAAGCGGAAAATCCAGCATCCTTGACGCAATATGCTTTGTATTGTTCGGAACATTTCCGGCAATTGAAAGAAGAAAAGCAAGCCTTGAGGAAACGATTAGATTAAACGAACAGGATTCGACAGTAAAAGCAGATGTGGAATGGAACGGTGCGGAATATAATATTACCCGGGAGATACGAAAAAAAAGGAGTGGCGGAGCGGATACGGACGCCAGTATTTCCAAGGATGGGAAATTAATTGAACGGGGAACAAAGTCTGTAACGAATTATGTTTGCCAGTTATTTTCGGTCAGTTTTGACTTGTTTTCCAGAGCAGTTTATTCAGAGCAAAATAACATAGATTATTTTCTTACAGTGGAACCAAAGAAAAGAAAAGCAGAAATGGACAATCTTCTTGGGTTGGATAAGTTCGAGGATGCGAGAGCGAATTCAGTAACTTTGCTAAACAAAATTAAGGCAGAGCGTGAGGCAGTTG
>DUFX01000021.1 GCA_013331695.1 Candidatus Woesearchaeota archaeon | reverse complement strand
TCTTGGTTTTGATCAGCCGGTTGTACCTGAATATCATACGTTGCACGTGTTAAGAATCTAGTTCTCGTTAACTTTATATATCATCTGACTTCCTAGCGTTCTGGGCGGATCGCCAAATCCGGCTAAGGCAAGAGGCTGCAACCCTCTCATTGTGGGTTCAAATACTGGCGCTCAAAGCGTGCATACCTTCGAACGCCAGTGAGAAAGTCCCACTCCGCCCTCTTTTTTTTGTCATTTTCGTTGTTCTTCTGAAAACTTTTATAAACCAACGTGCTTGTTTTACTCTTGTTTATTATACACGGACCCGTAGCCTAGCCTGGATAGGGCGCCAGCCTTCTACTCAGTCTGAGAAGAGAGCTGGAGATCGTGGGTTCAAATCCCATCGGGTCCGTTTTATTGTTTTGTTTTAGTTTTATTTTTAAGGTGGATAAATCTTCTTCACGTCTCCTAAAAATAACCTATTTTACTGCATCATTCTGGCCAGCCTTTGGCTGGTCTCGCCCCGCGCCTCTGGCGCGGGTCCAGTCATGACTTGTTCCGGCACGCGATACGCGTGCCGGGCTAAGACGCGCCACATCGTGGCGCGTGATTCGTGATGCAGTAGAACTAGTTTTACTTATTATTTTGATAATGCTTATACGATTGTTACCCTCAGTTTCTTTACCCAAAGCCTTAAAAAGGAGGACTGTTCAAGACCTTCAAATAAGCAGCCTCCCTGTAAACGTGGAGCACGAGAGTACTTACGGCAGTGTTGGTTGCGGAGCACCCATGACTAAAGAAAAGGAAGAACAGTCTGTTGCATCAGCATCTGACGAAGAAGCGGGTAAAGAGTCAAACAAAGAACCAAGCAAAGGACCCCGTGAACTCATTAAAGGAACTTTTATTCAAGAAAGGATTATGATCGAAAATTCTGAAGCAGCGAGACTGCTCCAAGAAAAAAGCTGTTTTGGCTGGCTTGAAAAAAATAGAATCACCCTCACACTGATTGAAGCATTCTATCTGATCCAAAAGGAAAAACTTCAAGTGCTTGATGGGAAGAGCAAACCCTTTTCAGAAGAAGCCTTTCTCAAAAAAGCAGTCAAGCTTGAACCCCAATTTTGGGTGAAGTACTGTGTTTTCAGAGACCTCAGAAATCGCGGCTATATTGTGAAAACTGCCCTGAAGTTCGGTGCCGACTTTCGTGTCTATGACCGAGGCATCAAGCCTGGAGAAGACCATGCTAAATGGATTGTGTATCCAGTGCATGAAGGATCTACGTTGACGTGGCATGATTTCAGTGCAAAGAATCGGGTTGCACACAGCACCAAGAAACGCCTCCTCATTGGTATTGTGGATGAAGAATCCGATGTGACGTACTACAGCATCAGCTGGATTCGGCCGTAATCTCCACGCACGATCCTATTCGCGTGCAACAAACTTTAAAAGCCAGCCACCGCTTCCCAGCGTATGGATAACCGGGATAAAATTCTTCAGCTCGTCAGAATGCGCGGCCCTCTTCTTCCTTCGCAGATCAACAAGGAAGTCAAGACCAATGTCTTGTTTGCTTCTGCCATGCTTGCTGAACTGGTTTCATCCGGCAATCTGGCTGTTTCCAACCTCAAAATAGGGGGGTCCCCTCTGTATTACATTCGCGGCCAAGAAGCACGCCTGGAATCGTTCCTCAATCACATCAACGAAAAAGACCAGACAACGTATCGGCGCTTAAAAGCAGAGCGCATCTTCTATGACCGAGAACAAGATCTCTTGACCAGAGTTTCGGTGCGCAATATCAAAGACTTTGCAAAACCCTTGGAAGTTGAAGCAGGAGACCAAAAGTTTCTGTTTTGGAAATGGTATTTGCTTTCTCAAGAAGAAGCTGAACAGCTCATCAAGGAAAAACTCATGCGCATGCAGGTGCTTCCTCAGCAAGAAACCATAGCTCCTCTACCGTCTCCGGTTGTCCAAGAACATCCCCAAGAACGCCAAGAATCTGCTCTTGAAGTTCAACAAACCCCTCAGCCCATTATTCAACCATCCATTCAACCTGCAACCGAACGAGAACAGCTTGTCCAAGACCTTGAGCGTTCCAAGCGTGCTATTTTTGAGCGATTGCAGGAAAAAACAAACCCGAAAGCCGTCGTCAAAAAGCCCGAATCAAAGCAAACTGTTTTAAAGGAGAAGGATACTTCAAAAGAAAAACAGTCTGCACTGCCAGCGGAGGAAGCACGAGTCGAAAAAAATGAAGAACAAGAGGGTGATACAACAACAGCAAAATTAGATGACGATGAATTCTTGAAGCAGATTAAGAAATACTTCAGCAAGAACAACATCACCCTGCTTAACCTCAAACTCATCAGAAAAAACAGCGAATTTGACTTTGAAATCCTGATTCCAAGCTCAGTTGGCAATCTTCTTTACTATTGCAAAGCAAAAAACAAGAAGCGCTGCAATGATGGCGATCTCAGTTCAATCTATATCCAGGCGCAATCCCGAAAACTCCCTATCCTCTTCTTGACCACAGGAGATCTTACTAAAAATGCATCACTTTTATTAAAGAGTGAATTCAAGAATATGACCATTCAACAGCTCTGAGAGAACAGCTCTAAAGACGAGAGGGGCACGTATGGGAACAAAATTACGCGATATCGTCATCAAACAAGACATCACAATTGAAGATCTCAAAAACAAGTCGTTTGTTGTAGATAGTTCCAATATGCTCTACCAGTTTCTCAGCACAATCCGGATGCGGGACGGCTCACCGCTTATGGATTCACATGGCAACATTACCTCTCATCTTAACGGTCTCTTTTACCGGACAACCAAGCTCATGTCCAGCAATATCAAGCTTGCCTTTGTCTTTGATGGAAAACCTCCCACACTCAAAAAACAAGAGCGCGAAAAGCGCGAAGCAAGAAAACAAGAAGCTGTCAAAGCGTACGAAATCGCTAAAGAGCGGGAAGATCTCGGAGCCATGAAAAAATATGCCTCGAGAACATCACGTTTAACCTTTGAGATGGTGGATGAAGCAAAGAAACTCGTCAAAGCCTTAGGCCTCCCTGTTATCCAGGCACCTTCAGAAGGAGAAGCGCAGGCCGCGATGATGGTTCAGCAGAAGGATGCGTACGCAGAAATTAGCCAGGATTACGACTGTCTTGTTTTTGGTGTTCCACGTCTCGTGCGTAATCTTACCGTTTCAGAAAAACGCAAACTTCCCAGCAAACTTGCTTATGAAAAAGTAACTCCAGAACTGCTCGTTCTCCAAGAAAATCTTGACGCCTGGAAGCTGAATCAAGATCAGCTGATTGTTCTTGCAATCCTCATCGGAACTGATTACGATCCTGGCGGTGTTCCCGGCATCGGTCCTAAAAAAGCCCTCAAACTGTTGCAGGATCATAAGGCTGATTACGACAAGATCTTCAAAGAAGTCAAGTGGGGCGAGCATTGGGATATTTCCTGGGAAGAGGTCTTCAAAACCTTTAAAGAGATTTCCACAACAAAAGACTATGTGTTGACTTGGAAGCCTCCTCAGCCTGATGTGCTTCGAGAACTGCTCTGCGAGGAGCACGACTTTGCAGAAGACCGTGTCAATGAAGTGCTCAAACGGTTTGAAAGCGGAAAAACCCAGCGCCAGCAGAAAGGACTCGGAGATTTCTTATGAACCTGAAACAAGCACTTGCAGAAAAGAAAAAGCTGACCAAGAAACAACTGGATCTTTTCAAGGGCTCCTATGATATTGTTGGAACTATTGCTATTCTTGAAATCCCCCAAGAGTTAGTAAAAAAAGAAAAGCTTATTGCAGAAACGGTTCTTGCCCAGCACAAGCAGGTGAAAACGGTTGTGAAAAAAGTGGGCATCCATCACGGCGAGCTCCGTTTGCAAAAGGTCAAGATCCTTGCAGGAGAGAAAACCAAAGAAACTACACATACTGAGTCAAAAACACGACTCAAACTCCATATTGAAAAGGTGTACTTCTCGGTGCGCCTTTCTACCGAGCGTCTGCGGATTGCCCAGCAGATCAAGCCCGGCGAACGCATTTTGGTCATGTTCTCAGGCTGTGCTCCGTATCCTTGTGTTTTTGCTAAAAACAGCCCTGCAAAGGAAATCTATGGGATTGAGTTGAACGAAGAGGGGCATCGGTATGGTCTTGAAAATATCAAGCTGAACAAGATTAAAAATGTCAAGCTGTTGCAGGGTGATGTCAGAACCGTTGTTCCCAAACTGATGAAAACCGAACAGCCTTTTGACCGCGTGGTCATGCCCCTTCCTCGCGATGCGAGCGATTTCCTGGATACTGCACTCAGCTCTGTAAAAAATCAAGGGATTATTCATTTCTATGACTTTGTCCAAGAAGGCGAGTTTCCAAAGGCAAGCATTGCAAAGATCGAGACAGCTTGCAAGAAAGCTCGCTGTTCTTTCAACGTTCTCAACACTGTAAAGTGCGGAAGCTATGCACCAAGAAGATTCAGAGTGTGTATAGATTTTGAGATAGTGTGGTAATCATGTCCGAAAAATTCTATATCGACACCTCCATCTGGATTGATCTCTACGAAGATAGAAAAGGTTATCATCAGGAGCCGTTAGGCGATTTCGCTCTTCGTCTATTCTCGATGATTAAAACAAAAGAACATAAACTTATTATTACTGATATCCTCATAAACGAGTTAGAAGGTTATTATTCGCAGGAAGAAATCAACGGAATGATGAAACCATTTGAAGCTATTATTAAAAAGGTTATTTCTACAACAGAGCAAAGACAGAAAGCGCGACAAATCGCACAAAGAAGGAATCTTCCTCCCGGTGACGTTCTTCATGCTATCCTTGCGCATGATCATCAACTTATTCTCGTCACTCGAGACAACGACTTTAGAAAATTAACAGATATCTGTGAGCATTTCAAACCAGAAGATTTGATCTAACTTTCTCGCTCCAATGCTTCGAATGCCTTTGCCCGTGTTAACTCATATGTTTCTGCTGAGACCTTCTTCTTCGCTTTTCCTTTCAAATGTGCAATTTCCAGTACTGCTTTGTTGAATTGAATCTTATCTAATTTTTCTCTTAAAGCAGTACGAATAAACTCTGTTCGGTTATGATATCCTTCATGCTTTACTGCTTTATCTACCTTTTCTAAAAACTGGTGTTCGAGTTTCATGGTTATCATGTCGGTAGTCATATTGCTAGTGTATATACACTGTATATTTAAATGTTGTGTGGATTTTTATGGGGTGGTATCATCTTCCATAAGAAATTAAAATACGTTCGATATTTTTCTGTGATCTCTCTATTTTTAATTACAATTGCAGTAAACATTCCTCCCCCAAAGAAAGAAGTCTTCATCTTTACGAAGCCCGCCTTACAGCCGACTATTTTCGTAGAAAGTGAGAAAGCCTTAAATACCTCCATCCCTTCATGCTCCTTGACAAAGCCGTGATTACGTGAACACACGTGGCGCAAGCCAGACGGTAGTAACTGATGAGCTTTGTCACTTTTCTTTATACCTTTCAAAATCTCCAAATTCACTTTAATATCCAATCAGAACACTTTTCTCTTGTTTAATTATTCCCAAGAATTCTCCGACTAAAAAAATAGATCCCATCACTACAATCAGATGCTCGTGATTGCTGTCCAGCTCCCTGGCTTTCTCCAGTGCTTCTTCAAGATTTCTTGTGATTACCCCCTTCTGATACTGCACAAGTTCTTCAGGCTCTGCTCCTCGTTCCATATTTGCTTTCGTGAAAATAATTTGTTTCTCATCTCCCAGATACCCCAAGCACGTCTTGATATCTTTATCTTTACTCATCCCTACAATCACAATCTTCTTTTGAGGTATCTTTCGCAATTCCTTGGCTAACTCAGCAAACGCAGGCTGATTATGCGCGCAGTCAAGCAAGAAGGTATGGCTTTCATAGTTTATGGTTTGCATCCGTCCTGGCCAGTTGACATCAAGAAGGCCCTGCTTTATGGTGCTTTTTTGAATGCTCAGCAATGCAGCAACCTTTTCAGCAATAGCAACATTTCTTTTCTGAAACTCACCACGCAAATTCGTTGGTATTGCCGAAGCTGTTGTGATATGCAGTCGTGCATGTTTCTGTTCGCAAGTTTTTTTGATGATTTCAAGAACCGCATGATCATTGCTCGTCACTACATCAATCCTTTCCTTAATAATCCCGCATTTTTCAAGCGTAATTTTCTCAACCGTATCTCCCAGAATATGCATGTGGTCCAGTCCGATATCAGTCAGCACTGCAATCTTGGGCACCATAACATTCGTAGAGTCATAGGTTCCCCCAAGGCCCACTTCAATGATGGCGTAATCAACCTTTTGATCAGCAAAATACTGAAATGCAATCGCATTGATGGTTTCAAAGAAGGTATTCCCTATTGCATCAACAAACGGACGAACTTTTTGGATATACTTGCAGAGCATTGCGTCATCAATTTCTTGGTCATTAATCTTAATGCGTTCATTCACGCGTATAAGGTGTGGTGAGGTGAACATTCCTACCTTATATCCTGCTGTTTTCAAAATCGAAGAAAGCATAGCACAAACAGAACCCTTGCCGTTTGTTCCTGTCGCATGAATAAATGTGATGCCTTTTCGTTGGTGTGGATTTCCCAGCTCTGCAAGAAGCTTCTTCATATTCTCAAGCCCGAGCTTCATGCCTCGTGCTTTGAGGTTGTAGAGCTGCTGCAGTTGTTCATCTAACTCATCTAAGTCTTGTGTCATGGCAATGGGGAGATTAGAATTACGATATAAATCTATCTCAGAACCGATTAAACTACCTATCCGAACATATTCAAATAGTCTTCCCCGTCTTCTTTAATCTCTTCTTTTACCTTAACAATGGCCCTCAAGAAATCCTTTTGCTTTATAGTTGTTCGATTATCCCGAATCGCAAAATATCCTGCTTCAGTACACGAAGCTCGAATCTCTGCTCCAGAAAATCCTTTCATCTGTTTCACGAGTCTGTCAATCTCTGTTCCTTTCTCAATTTTCATATACTTGCTGTGAATTTTAAAAATCTCTTTAATTCCTTCTTCATTCGGTGCATCAATCCTAATTAACCGATCCAATCTTCCCGGTCGAGTAATCGCAACATCCAAAATATCTCTTCTATTGGTGCATCCGACAATTTTAACATTACCTAATGGCTTAAACCCATCAATCTCTGCAAGGAGCTGCATGAAGGTTCGCTGCACTTCCCGTTCGCCTGATGTTCCAATCTCAATCCGTGTTGCTGCAATCGCATCAATCTCATCAATAAAGATGATGCTGGGTGCTTTTTTGCGTGCAAGTTCAAAGATCTCCTTCACGAGTTTAGAACCTTCGCCAATAAACTTCTGCACCAATTCAGAACCGACAATTTCAATAAACGTGGAATTTGTTGCTGTTGCTACTGCTTTTGCAAGTAAGGTCTTTCCTGTCCCTGGTGGCCCATACAGGAGAATTCCCTTCGGAGGTTGAATTCCAATTTTCTTAAACAGCTCAGGTTTCTTGAGCGGAAGCTCGATGACTTCCCGAATCTCTTCTGCCTGTTTGGTGAGTCCACCAATTTCACTCCAAGCAACTTCGGGTTTTTCAACAATAACAAACTTTTCAACATTAAACTTGCGCTGTGCATCAATTTTCTTGACCACAGTCAAACTTTTTTGTTCCACTAAGACCGTGTCTCCGGGATACAATGGTTCACAGGCACTTGCAACTTCAACAAAAAACTCATTTCCATTGTTGAGTTTGAGCAGCGCATTCTTTTCAATCATATCTTTGACTTCAGCAACAAGAAGCGGTGTGCGATGGAATTTGCTTAATTCCTCTTTCATATTGGCAACAGTTTCCTTGAGAATACGATTTTCTTCTTCGATGGTGCTGGTATCAACCGTATAGTGCGCCATCACTTTATTGAGAATATCGTCGTGCGATGCCATCCATCCCTTTGTTGGTGCGGGGAGTATATAAAACTTACGATTTTTGTTTGATTTTTGTTTTGGTTGGCACTTGTTTTCTCTTTCTCTTACTCCCTTTCATCTTTTCCCTCGGTAACGGCAACAAAAAAACAAAACCTTTATTAAGGAGATCGTCCATTGTCGAGAGTAGAAAGAGAAATGCGGGGGTTAAAAGAGGTGATGGCGTATCGGTCATCCTTCTGTCGCACCATCCCTTTTCCTTTTTGATCTCAAAGAAAAACGAGAGAGTCAATAAAAAAACAAAAATTAATACAAGCCAAAAATAATCAACAAAAAGAGGGGGTAGACCATGGCAACGAAAGTAGCAAAAGTGGGAGTCAAGCGAAAATCTGGCTTTCTTTATTTTTTAGATAAGAAGGGCAATGTCGCAATGGCAAAAATGGCCCGCGCAGGACGCAAAGGCGGACGACAATCTCAAACCGTTATTGCTCGAACCGGCGTGAAGCGAAAAGCTGGATTCTTGTACTTCATTGACAAGCAAGGAGACGTCTCTGCTGTCAAAATGAACCGAGGCGGTCGAAGAAAAAAACGACGCTAGAACAGTTCACGTTTTCTTTCTTTTTCTTTTCTTCTCCTATCTTCTCTTTGTGTGCTCTATTTTTTCACAATCAACTTCTTAGAAATCTTGGTCAGCAACGATGCTTTCTTATTCTTCATGATTAACGTGTCTTCGATCCGTATTCCTAATTTTCCGGGAAGGTATACTCCCGGTTCTATCGTGAAAGCAACACCATTTTGCAAGGGGATGGTCGAACGTTTTGAAACCGCAGGAGCTTCATGAATCTGCACACCCACTCCGTGCCCCAAACTATGGACAAAATATTTTGCATAGGCTCCTAACTCTTTCTCGCACTGGTTGTGGAGGTCGCCAAAGGTTTTGATTCCTTTTGCACCAATACCCATTCTTGCTTGTACAACCGCTTTTTCCTGCGCTGACAAAACGAGTTCATAGAGTTTGCGTTCTTTCTCCGTCGGTTCTCCCAGATAGATCGTGCGTGTGGTGTCTGAACAGTATCCTTGATACTTCACTCCAAAATCAATGACGCAAAACCCTTTCTTGAGCGGAATATTTTTGGATTGGTAATGGGGTTGCGATGCTCCGCTTCCTGACGCTACAATGGGTGTAAAAGAAATCACCAAGCCGTGTTTGTGCGTTTCTGCAACGAGAAAATCATAGACCTCCCTTTCGGTTTTAAACTGATTCCATTGGTCAATACAGGTTTCAAGAATCTCATCGCTCGCCTCGCATGCTTTTCTGAGGTGACCTTCTTCTTGTGTTGTTTTAATCATGCGCAATGTTCCGCAAATTCCTGAGGTATCGGCAAAAGAACACCCTGAAGATCCTTTCAAACCATTTTTTAATGCTGAGAAAAAGGCGAGCGTTACCGAACTTTCATCAATTCCAACTCTTGTGTTCTTTTTCTTTCCAATCTTCGCCGCCAGCGTCTCCATAAACTCTTTTTTATAGACAACAACCGGAAATCCTGCTGTGCACGTTTTCTCAGCCTCCATGACTGAAGCGATGATGTATGGCACTCCTGTTTGGGGTACAACCAGACATCCTGAAACCTCGTGTTGGACAAAATAGAAAAAGTTAGGATCTGTATGCTCTTCTAAATTGAAGAAGACCGCGCAATCAATCTTGTGCTTTTGCAGTTGGGTTTGAAGTTCTTTGATTTTCATCGTGTCTCCGGGGTGCTGTGTGCAGGTAAGTGGGCGTTTTGGAGTTATCCTTGCAGTTCTAGCGCGTTACTTGAAACGTCAATACCTGATCAAGCAGTTCTTTCGCTTTTCCTTTTGTAAAATGTTTTCTGACCGGGTCAAGGAGCTGGTTCAGATGGATGGCCACTGCATTCTTTAAGTCCATGGGGTGCAGTTCTCCAGCAACATAGACCTTTTCAAGCTCTAAAAAGCTGGTAAATTCTAAATCTCCTCCAAACTTCTGAGGCCTCTCGACTTTGAATGTTTTCTGATGTTCAAAAATAAGATAACGGGCATATTCCATCATCGGATTTTCATTCACTTCTTTTGCAGGGCAGTATGCTTGTTTAATTTTTCGGATGACTTCATGGGGCGAGTCAGTCATAAAAATGGCAGTATCAGGCTTTGACTTGCTCATCTTGAGTTCAATTTTTCGTTCCAGTGCATCCTTATCTCCTTTCGGAGGCTCGCCCAGACCCATCAGCATATGGTGGCTGACAATAACGGGTTTCCACCAACCCAACTTTTGTCCGATCTCCCGTGCAAGGATATTGACTTTTCGCTGATCCATACCAAGCTGGGTGATGTCTGCTTCAAATTCGAAAATATCTGCAGCCTGCATACAGGGATACAAAATTTGAGATGCCTGCTGGACTTCTCCTTCTTTTCTTCCCATAATCTGTCCGCATCTGAGAATACGCTGGATCGTTGATTCGCGGGCAATCTTCAGGACTTTTTTCCAGTATTCTTGATTATTGACCACATCGGTTGCTCGAACAAACTCCACCTTATCTGTATCCATTCCGCAAGCTTTCCATACCTCAATAAGGTAATCACCTGCAATCTGGATCTTTTCAAGATCTCCTCCAAACTTCAAATTTGCCCAGGCATGCCAATCCGCTGCATACATCTTAAAATGGATGCCTGCTTTGAGCATCTTATTCACATTGAGAGCTCTAAGAATTCCCTGTGCAATATGGACTTGTCCGCTGGGCTCAAAGCCATCATATGCAATAGGTTTTTGTTTGGTTTCGAGAAGGTGTTTGAGATCCTCTTCAGTAATAATCTCTTCCCCTACCTGCTTGATCAGTTCGAGCTTGGTTGCAACATCCATACCCCTCTTTTTGCGAATACGCTATTTAAAGTTTCTGGAGGGGATCCCAGTTCTGCAACGGTCTTACAACTGTATTCTGCACCCTCGAAACATTTAAATAGACCACCCACTCTTCGCCCCTTATCTCATTTGTTAAAGCGAGGCAAGAAAATAGAGGTCAAAACAGAGGTCGATGGTATGGCAGATGACGACAAAAAATTCTCAAAACAACTGATTGGCAAGACAATTGTTTCTAAAACAGGAAAACGCTTTGGAGAGATTGGAGATATCATCTTTGAAACCAAATCCGGAGAACTCATCCACATGGTTCTGGTGAATCCAACTCCGTACACCCAAAAGTTGGATCTTGAACGAGATAAAGAAGACCGAATTTTGATCCCTTTCAGCTCTTTGATTGCAGTGGGAGACTATATGGTCATTGCAGAAGAAGACATTGTTTAGGTTTTTGTGGGTTGTAGGCGGTAGGTTATTCTTGTATTGCTTCTCATAAATCTTTATAAAAGATAAGCTGATCTTTGATGCTATGTTAGCCATCTGGACAGAAAAGTATCGGCCAAAAACCTTTGAAGAAGTCATCGGCCAGAAAGAGATTGTTTCTCGTGTCCAGGCCTTAGTCGAAACGCAGAATCTTCCACACCTTCTCTTTGCAGGTCCTCCAGGTGTTGGGAAAACAACTCTCTCCTTGGTTATTGCGCGCTCCATGTTTGGTGACAACTGGAAGAGCAACTTTCTTGAGCTGAACGCATCTGACGAGCGCGGTATTGATGTGATCCGCGTCAAAGTCAAAGACTTTGCGCGAACCAGAGCATTAGGAAATGTTCCCTTTAAGATTATTTACCTTGACGAGTGTGACGCACTCACCAAAGAAGCTCAGCAGGCGCTCAGAAGAACCATGGAAAATTACACTCAGACGACCCGTTTTATCCTCAGCTGTAATTATTCTTCAAAAATCATTGAACCGATACAATCCCGGTGTGCAATCTTTCGATTTAAGTCACTTGCAAAGGAGGATATGTGTACGATTACTGAAAAGATCAAACATGAAGAGGGTTTGAGGTTTGAGGGGAATATTAATGATGTACTCTTCGCAGTAAGCGAAGGAGATGTACGGCGAGTGGAGAATATCCTTCAAAGCTGCTCTGCACTCAGTAAACTCATTACCGAAGAAATGATCTTTTCTATTGCAGGCCATGCAAAACCCCGGCAGATTGGCAAGGTTCTTGAACTTGCTGTTCAAAATAAGTTTATTGAAGCACGCAGTGATCTTTTGAAAATTATGCTGGATTATGGCCTGAGCGGATTGGATATCATCAAACAAATTCAGAAAGAGATTATGCAGCTCCCAAACGTTGAAGGCAGAAAACGCATGGCGATGATGGTTGCCTGCGGCGAAGCAGAATTTAGGATGACTGAGGGGAGCGATGAATTTATCCAGCTCGAAGCCTTGCTTGCACAGATCTGTTTGTTAGGTTCCAGGGAAGAAATTTCCTGATTTGATTTTCTCATACGCAAGCACCAGTTCGGTGCTGACAACAAAGATGCCCAAGACCAAAATCTTATTCTGCCTTAGCGGGAGATGGAGAACATACAGCACCAGAAACACCAGGACAACCTTTACGATAATCACTGCAATCTCAAACTTGATGAACCACTTGATCCATTTCTCCAATTTTTCGCTTAGGAATACATCCATCTCACTCACATCCTCTTTTTTCCTCTTCCTCATTCGTATCTCAATGCTTCAATCGGCTGCAACCGCGATGCTTTTACTGCAGGAATCAGCCCTGAAATAACCCCCACAAGAAACGAAAACACAATGCTCCAAAAAATAAGATCCGGCGGTGTTTCTACTGCAATTTTCACTAATCCATAGCTGTTAATCACCTTCTGAAGTCCATAGCTGATTCCCAAACCAACAGCGGTTCCCAGTATTCCCCCTATTAATCCAAAGAATCCTGCTTCTAAAAGGAAGATGATCCGGATAAACCGCTGCGTCGCCCCCAGAGCTTTCATCACTCCAATCTCACGTGTTCTCTCCAGGACTGCCGTAAACATCGAGTTCATAATACCAATTCCCCCGATGATCAGCGAAATAAAGGCAATGCCTGCCACCACAATCTGCACCACCCCCATGATCTCTCCTGTCTGTTCTTTTATTTTTGTTGGTGTGGTCACTTGGAAGTTTTTATCGCCTCGTTTTCGTTCAAGCTTGTCTTCCAGCTTTTTTGCAACTGCAACAACATCTTCTCCTGCTTTTACCGTTGCAGTGATGGTTGTTATGGCCTTTGGTCTATTTTTGATTTCACGCAGAGTATCCAATGCCATGTTGATGACATAATCCTGATTTTTGGCGCCTTGCTCTTCTTTTATTCCAATCACTTTAAACTTTTTTCCATCAATTTTAATGCTATTCTTCAGACGAATTTCCTCATCAAATGCCTCTTTTGCAATACCATACCCGATCACAACCCCATACGGATCTGTTTCATCAAACCAGCGTCCTTCAAGAAGCTTGACATCAAGATCAGCGAATGTTCTTTCTGCATCTTCGGGTTCGTAGGCAATGACCTCAAGATTTTTATGCTCTTGTTTAAACTCGACTTTTCCTGTTTCCATATACACCGGCGATACATACTCCAGTGAAGGCATGGCATCCAGAAGATCGACATCTTCTTTTGTAAAATCGGAAAGTCCTGCTGGCGGGGAAAATCCGCTTGCGCTTTTAGGGCCGACAAAAATTCTCCGCACTCCGAATTTATCAAACTGATCAGTAATCCCTTTTTCCAGCCCCTGCCCCAGCACCAACACTGCAATCAGGCTGGTGATGCCAATAATAATACCCACTAAGGTGAGGTACGACCGCATTTTTCGATTGAGGAGATTCTTCCAAACAAGCGGAAGATAGAGTTCTCGCAAGGTGCTCATTTGGCCCACCTTAGGGCATCAACCGGATGCAACTCTGCTGCATGTTTTGCAGGAAGGGCCCCTGAGCACGCACCTACCACCAGTGCAAAGAGAAGTCCGCCGAGGATGAACCCGAGGTTCGGGCTGATTTTGAGGATTGCAAATCCTGACATCGCAGCTTGGTATTGTACAAAAAAACTCAACGCATTTCCAAAAAGGACTCCTAACATACCCCCTGCAAGACCCATCATTCCTGCTTCAATGAGAAAGACCATCAGGATATCTAGATTAGTAGCTCCCAGACTTTTCATGACACCAATCTCTTTTGTTCGCTCTCGAACAGCAGTATACATGGAATTCATGATCCCAATTGCTCCCACAACCAGCGAGACTCCTGCAATGCTGAGGAGGATTGCCCGCACCAGGCCCAAAGTGGTGTGCAGGAACTGAAGAATTTGTTCCGGTGTAAGCACTTCAAAATCATCGTTATGCCGTTCTCGTTCCAGTTCATGTTCAATGCGCTTTTTGACAAGCGCGATGTCTTGTCCTGGTTTTACGGTTGCTTCAATAAAACTCACTTCATCCGGCTTGTTGAAAAGTTCTCGTGCATCATCCATAGGGATGTAGACTTGAGAATCATCTTCCTGATTGCCGATTGCCTCATACACCCCCACTACCTTGAACTCTTTATCCAGAATCTTGATGTGGTCATTGATATGGATCTCGCGTCGGTCTTCCTCGTCAAAAAATACTTCTTTTGCAACGAGGGGGCCGATAACTACTGCACCCCGTTCGCGGTCATGAAATGTTCTTCCTTCTGCATACGTGATGTCATAACTCTTTATTCGTTCTTCACTGTCCTTTGTCGGCCAGCCAATGACGCTTGCATACCCTTTTTTTTGTTTATATTTCATATCCGTTGATGGCGCAAACAGGTACGGGGTTACCAATCTGAGGTCTCTCATTTTTTCAAGCACATCTACATCGTTCTGTGTGAGTCCTTGTTTGGTTCCTGGTTTTCCGCCGGGGATCGTGATATAAACTCTGTTGGCTCCCATTTTTTTAAACTGTTCTTCAATCGCTTTTTCAAGTCCGGTGCTGATCATCAAGAGTGCAACAATAATCATCACGCTGATCATAATTCCCATCACAGTGAGAACTGAGCGGAGCTTTCTATGGTAAATATTTTTCCATCCTAAAGAAATATAGTCAGTGATCATTGGAATGCAGGAAGGGGGCAGCTGGAATGGGCTCAGCAGGATATTTGCAGGGTATTTCTGTTAACCATGCAGGACTTTTTTTATAAACTTATGAATCTCTCCTTTCTTTTTATAATAAACAACAGCAAGGATAGCAATAATAAGAATCCATACGCCCCAGTTGCTTTGTTCTGCGCCTAAGCCATAGCGTTGAATTTCTCCGGGTGAATAGACTGCCACAGGAATCTCTTGTTCAATAACATACTCTTCATTGTAGCTGTCTTTAAAGGTGGTTTGCACCATCAGTTTCACATCTTTTGTTTTTCCTTCTTCTACAAATACATCAAAGGCTGCAGTTTCATAATCGTCGCTTTCCAGATTTCCAAGGTAGGATGTCGGAGGCGAGAGAATCGTGTACGCCGGCGACGGAAGAAGGGTTAAGACCACAAAATTAATGTCGCTCTTTCCAATATTTGAGAAGCTAAGAACTACATTACCCTTTTTCTTGGACTGATACACTTTTGTTTCATCAACATTAATAATAAACTGAGGCGGATTATCCACAATCAAGCCAAAGTTGGTTTGGGTTTCATATTTTTTTCCTTCCCGATTGGCATAGGTTACTTTGAGCGGGATGCGGTGGACTTTAGAGGGCGCAGTTCCATCAACAACCAACTGGAAAATGATTTCTTGGCTTTCTCCTGCTAAAAGTTTTTTAATGGCTTTTTCTCCTGCCGAACCCACGGTTGCAAACGGGAGATCTTTCAAATCAACTGATACCCGGACATCATCAACAGCAGAATCCGCTAAGTTTGCAATGGTGACATGCACTCTTGCTTCTTGTCCTGCCTGGGTGCGCTCAGGAATTACTTCCACTTTGTCCAGCAACACCACCGTATCTCGGCTTTTAACATGGACTGTAAAATTCTCAAGTTTCACTGAAGCATCGCCCATCCCATACCTAAAATCAACTTCATAATCGCCTTCAACTGCTTGTTCATCAACATCAAATTCCCATTCCACTGCATAGCTGTCTTTTCCAATCTGTCGGGAATCCAAGGATCCTACTTCTTTAATTTTCTGTTCTTTGGTTGTTAAATGCAGTGGCCCTTCCTCACTAACACTGACGCTCACATCATTGAGTGCTCCTGCCCCTTTATTTTCGACCTTCCACCTCAGTTTGACGCGTTCTCCTGGCTCTACTGGATCAGGATCTTGATTCAAAAACGTTACTTGAACATCTAATGCTCCTGGTGATTTTTTGAAGAAAGTGGATTCTGATTTCGCACTTACAAGGATACTGAGTAAAACAATACTTATAAATATTACAACCATTATGAGTATGCTACGAAAAGAACTCGCTAAAACTCGAGATTTCATCCTACTCACCGCTATCCTTGAATCTTTTTTTGCCCCCTCTTTTTGCATGGTATTCCTCTTTTTTCCCAAGCTACCCTTTTTTTGCTTTATTTATTTATAAAGGTTGTTACGCTACTGCTTTCCCATCCTTCAGCATAATAATGCGTTCAGCATATTTTGCAACCTGCTTGTCATGCGTAACCACCACCAGCGTTTTCTTCTCTTTCTCATGCAGGGCTTTCAATAAATCCATAATTATCATGCTTGCTTTGCTGTCCAGATTTCCTGTCGGTTCATCTGCAAGAATAACTTCTGGTTCATTGGCAAGCGCCCGGGCAATCGCAACACGCTGCTGCTGTCCCCCGCTTAACTCAGAAGGCCGATGCTCCATTCTCTCGCCGAGTCCTACCTGATTCAGTAAACGTATAGCTTGCTGTTCTCTTTTAGGGTAGGGTACGTTCTGAAATACCATCGGCAACATCACATTCTCCTTTGCAGAAAGCGTGCCGATCAGGTTAAAGGTTTGAAAAATAAAACCAATCATTTTTCCCCGAATCTGTGCAAGGTGGGATTCGCTCATTCTTGCGATATTTCTGCCTTTCAGAAGCACTTCTCCCCGTGTCGGAATGTCCAAGCAACCAACCATATTCACCGCCGTTGATTTTCCACTTCCACTGGGGCCCATGATCGCAACAAATTCACCTTGTTTCACTTCAATATCTAGGCCTCGAAGCGCCTCTACTTTGACGTTGCCTATCTCATAAATCTTCCACACCTCATTAAGCTGGATTAAGGTTTCACGCGCCATGGTCTGTTCTTTTTAATATCCTCTTTTCAATATGACCTGATTATATAAATATTTTTAAAGAGGGATGATGCACTCCTCCTGATCATCCCAGATCGTATCATCATAGGTTATCATGAAAAAGTTCAAATACTCCAAGAAGGCTCTTGAAAGCACAGGGAGCGGGGCTTCCCAGCATCAAGAAAAATGGAAATGGAAAACCCGCTATACCGTTGGAATCTTTATCATCTTTGTCATGGTTTTTAGCGTTGTAGGTTTTTTGAATACCGAACAACCCAATACTTACAATAAGATCACCTTTGTTCAGGTGCAAAAGGGGTGGATCGCAAAAACTGATTTTGGAAGACTGCTCTTTTCAACCCATCCTTCGAATGTTGAACAGATCTCTGTTCCTGCAGGTGTTGTACAAACCCTCCGTGAGAGCAAGGTGATGATGCTGACGCACGATCCTGGTGATCCAAATAAGGAACTGCTCGCTATGCTGGGGTATAATTTCCTTCGTCTGGTTGAAATGGAAAATAAAGAAAACGAAAAAACCAAGCAGGTGTTTTTTGGAGTGACCCAGGATCTCTCAAGCACGCCGAGTCGTCAGACAACGCAGATCAATCAGACAGCATCGGCCAATCAAACAAACTTCACACAGCCGAAACAGCCAGCAAACCAGAAGACGATTGATTGCAACGACGCAAGCCCTTACATTCCTGTGGTAAAATACGAAACCGTGAATCGCAGTGTGATGAATGCAACGACGAATATCACCTTTACCAACAACTGCATTATTCTGCGTGGTGCTTCAGAATCTGCACTGGTGGAAGTCGGCGATCGACTGCTTTATGGTTATTTGGGAATTATTGAGGATCAACAATCATGACAAAAATAAAAACCAAGAAAAAAACAGATAGTACTCAGAGAACTCAGAAACAAGAAAAACTTTCAGTTCCCCGTAAAGAGGAGATTATCGACCCTCACCTGGAGGGCCTCTCAGCTTCCCAAGAAAAAAAAGAAAAAATTGACCCTTACTCACAACTCATCCATGAACCCAAACGATTGTATATCATCGTTGGCGTCATCCTCTTGGTCTTTGCTCTTCTCTTTGGAATGGGTTTCTTTCTTAAAAAACCGCTGAACATTTCATCTCTTGACGATCTGCATGAGTTGAACTTTCAGGGTGAACTGGATCCTGAACAAGGATATATTCATGACGGTTTTAGCTTTGTGAAGTATGGGGGAACGTGGCATACCCGATTTTTACGTATGACAAATAATCAAACCTACCAGGTCGAACTTCGTTACGGTCCCCGCGATATTGGCGATATTCCTCTGCGCGGTGATTATGAGCTGATTCCCCGCCAGTTCAACAGTACATTTGTTACCTTTGATCCCACCGGAGATAACCTCAGTCATATTGCCCTTGCTGCTGCTGATGTCAGCGGAAATCTTGCTGGCGTGCTTCAAGTCTATCCTGTTGCAGCATGCACCAAGAATGAAACACGAGGCTGTCTTGATCGGCCGGTTGTCCGATGCGGTGCACCGGGTGTTCCGGTTATCTATCTGAAAGAAACGCCTGTCGCGTCAATTGAACAGCAAGGTTCTTGTTTAATCATTGCAGGCAAGGAATTGGATATTGTGAAAGCCGTTGACCGCTGGCTGCTTGCAATGTATGGAATGATGAAGTAATCTGCTAGGCCAGCACTGCCCAGCGTAGTTCGTAGTATTTCAAGCTTTGTCGTACTACTTGTAAGCGGCTTCTAGAAACTCAACAGTACGGAGCGCAGTGCTGGCCCATCTTTCTTGACAACAAACTATATAAACTGACTTTCTGATAGCATCTGCATGGCATGCACGGCAAAAAAGAAGCTCGGCAATCAAAAAAAGCTTGAAGACTACGATCCCCTTTACCAAGAAGCACGGCGCAAAGCAAAGCGTGAATTTATCGGAGGCCACATGTTTATTTTTTTGATTCTGCTTCTGATTGTGATGGTAACGGTCAGCATGTTTTCTGATGCTCCGCTTGCACAGAAGACGTTTGAAAAACTTGATCCTGAACAGCAAGAGGCTGCAAAAAACAATGCACTCCTTACCAAGCTGACAGGAACGCTGATTGGCCTATCAGATGAACGAGTTGCAGAAAACAACCAAGGAAAAGTGGATCATCCAACTCCCTTACCTTCAACAACCCAACTCCTTGAAGGTGTTGGCTATCTCTTGATTCTTCTTGCTGTGATTATCGGCCTCTTTACCTATGCTTCGGTTTCAGTGCGTGTTGAAGAAGCCGTGGATTCACGAAAAGTGGTGATTAATTATATTCAGCTTGCTAGGCAACAGGGATTTTCTAAACAGCAAATTAAGGATCGTCTGGTTCATGAAGGGCACGAGATGGGAGAAGTTGAAGGTCTCATGAGCGAAGGAAAAGGCGACGGCGATGACAGCAGCGATTTGCAGGTTTCGCTGAAGGTGAATTAAGTCCATGTTACACTCTCAGTTACACTTCTCTATCTCTTCTCATAACCTTTAAATAGCCTATCTTCACCTCTTCCTTTCTCATGGCTGATCTCGATACACGCTACAATCCCAAGCTCGAAGAACCGAAGATTCGGGAATTCTGGGAACAGCAGGGTGTTTTCAAATTTAATCCGAAATCAGGCAAGCCCCTCTATCCTATCGACACGCCTCCTCCCACAGTCTCAGGAAAAATGCACATTGGTCATGCATTCTCATATTCCCAGCAAGACTTNNGCGTTTGTTCAAGACTGGAAAAATTTAGCCATTAGCTGCGATTACAGCATTTTTTATTCAACGATTCATCCCCGCTGTCAAAAACTCTCGCAGCAATCCTTCATCTCCTTGTATAATGACGGCAGAGAATATCGCAGAAAAGCACCGATCATCTTTTGCCCTGTCTGCAAAACTGCAATCGCACAGGTCGAGATGGAAGATTCTGAACGCACTTCAACATTAAATTATATCAAAGCAAAAGTCGAAGGACTGCCAGAAGGCAATGCGTATGCGATTTATGCAACAACACGTCCTGAATTGCATCCTGGCTGCGTGGGAATCTCCTTGGACAAAGAAGGAACCTATGCACTTGTTGAATTGAATCGTCTTGATCCTGAGACCCAACAAGCAGAGCGCTGGATTCTCAGCAAAGAAGGCGTTGAAAAATTCAAAAGCGAATTCAAAAAAGATATTCCTGATATGAATCTCAGAATTGTGAAAGAATGGAAGGGAAGAGAACTCATCGGCAAAAAAGTCCAGATTCCTTTTGCTCAGCATCCCGTTCCGTTTTCTCATGATGAATCAGCAAAAACCGAGTATGGTTCGGGTCTCGTGTACTATTGCACCTACGGTGGCCTTGATTGTGTTGAATGGATGACACGGCATCCTGAAGTGCAGGCAATTCCTATTATGGATGAATCAGGAACCTATACACTCGGTCCTTACAAAGGCATGAACTCGGGTGATGCACGAAAAAAAGTTCTTGAAGATCTTGAAAAAATGGGTTTGTTGATCAAGAAAGAACACTTGAAGCATGTTGTTAATGTTCACGAGCGCTGTGCAACGGATATCGAATACATTGCAACGACTCAATGGTTTATTCGCATTCTTGATTTGCGGGAAGATATTATCCAGTGGGGCAAGGAACTGCACTGGTATCCTCAATTTATGTTCCACCGCTATGAAAACTGGGCTCGCGGGTTAAAGTGGGACTGGTGCATTTCCCGCCAGCGCCATTTTGGTGTTCCGATTCCTGTTTGGTATTGCAAGCAATGCGGAGAAGTCAAGCTTGCTGAAGAAGCCCAGCTTCCTGTTGATCCTGTAGAAGACAAGCCAAGGGGTGCATGTGAAAAATGCAAGGGAAAAGAATTTGAACCTGAACGCGATGTGTTAGATACCTGGGCAACCTCTTCCCTCACCCCAAAACTTGCGATCTCCTTATTTCCTCAGCTTGAAGAAGAGCTTTTTCCCATGGCCCTGCGACCTCAGGCGCATGATATTATTACCTTCTGGTTATTTAACACCGTCATCAAATCTCGGCTTCATACCCAAAAAAATCCGTGGAAAGACGTTGTTATTAGCGGATTTGCTCTTGACCCGCATGGAAAAAAGATGAGCAAGTCAAAAGGNNACCAAATTGTGGAATGCTTCACGGTTTGCTATTACCATGCTGAAAGACTATCATCTTGAAAAACCATCATTCTTGGCCAACCATCATTTGACTGCAACCGATACTGGCGGTATGCTGTTAATTGACCGCTGGCTTCTTTGCAAGCTCCATAAACTCATCAAAGAATGCACTGAAAGTTTTGATAAATATGAATATGTGAAAACCAAAGCAGAGGTTGAAAAATTCTTCTGGCACACACTTTGTGATAACTATATTGAGATTGTCAAAACACGGCTGTACAACGCTGAAAAGTATGGTGTTGCAGTGACTACTTCAGGACGGTATGCGCTCTATCAAGCAATATCTACGGTCTTGAAAATGCTTGCACCCATTATGCCGTATATTACGGAATCGGTGTATCAGCTGTACTTTGCAAAGATGGAAAAGAAGCAGAGCATCCATCACGAATCTTGGCCTTCCTGCGATGATCGTTTGATTGATGAAACCGTTGAGCAGACAGGAGACCTCTTTGTTGATGTGCTTTCTACAGTTCGAAAGTATAAATCAGAAAATGACAAGGCATTGAACTGG
This sequence comes from Candidatus Woesearchaeota archaeon, assembly GCA_013331695.1. GTDB lineage: Archaea > Nanobdellota > Nanobdellia > Woesearchaeales > UBA12501 > UBA12501 > UBA12501 sp10192u. The sequence continues at coordinate 1,492 of DUFX01000021.1, read as the reverse complement.
CCCGTTGCTGAGCTGGTGATTGAATGCAGTGATGCTGATAAAAAAACATTGTCTGCAATGCTGGATGATTTGAAAAATGCAACCACCAGTTCTCAGATCACTTTTGGCGTTGGAAACATTGCCTGCTCTGAGCATTCAGTGCGGGTGAAGATCGTGTTGGGAGAGAAGAAAGAGAAGAACGATTAGTTGAGTACCCTTTTTCTCGTTTGGAGCCGTGATAATTCCGAAATAAGGGTATCAAATCCGGAATAATCACGAAATTGACCCCCTAAATCCGGAAGATTTCCGATTTTGTCGTCGAAAGGTTTATTAATTCTAAAGTTTAGAGAAGGGGATATGTTAAAATTAACCTTTGAACAGGAAATGAAATTGTATAATACTATCACCTATACAGGTCTTGCGATCATCACAGTTTGGATTCTCCTTAAAATGTTTGGAATTATTAATACTCCCATAATCTTGATCTATCTTCCTTATCTAATTGGAATTTTAACAATCTTCACCCACATGCATGGTATTGCAAAATCATTCTGGGCACTCCAACACGATGTTGCCTATCTAAAAGATCATGCCGTAAAGACTGATCAAAAATTTGAAAAGATCGATCAAAGGCTCGACAGCATTGAGAAAAAACTTAAGCTTTGATTCAATTTCATACCTCACCTATACTCTTTTTGTCATCTCAAACGCATAGAAGACTCTCGGATCAGGCTCTGGCATGCGCGTTGCTCCGATAAGACGTGAAGTGTAGTCGTGCTGCTCGGCGAGTTCGAGCATTTCTACTTGAAGCTCATCTATTCGTTTTAATTGTTCAGATGTTACAGGATAACCGGGTAAATCGATTCGATGTTTTCTGCTCATGGTCCTATCCTCACAAAGACGCCGAGCGGAATGTCAATGGGTTTTTGAGGAACATATCTTGTTTCTCCTGCAATACCAACAAGAAGCTCGTCAGTAACTTTATACCCAACATGGCCGCGTGTTGTTGCTCCTGTAATACGATCTTGTGTTCCATTAAGAACATGTTCAAGCTCGAAACGAACGCCTTGGTGTGTATAACCTCCTACGAGATGAATCTCTCCTAGCAGTTCCGGATCTGCAAAAAGAACTTTGAGATCAAGCCAAAGGCTTCCCATGCCCCCCAAGAGAAAGAGTCTGTCAACTCCGGTAGTGGGGATAAGATGTTGTCCTGCAAGACGAAGCTGTCCGCTTCCTCTTACACCGTACCAGATAGGGATGCTAAGGTCATTCAGCAAAAAATTTGAGGGATTCCCTTTGTAGTCTACACCTAATCGTTCGCGAAGAAAATATCTCACATTAAATACATTCCCTATACTGGTGTTTGCTTTCACTTCTGCGAGAGTGCCTTGCTGATGGACAAATCCTTCTGCAGTTGCATGACTACTTCCCCCAGCAGCAGACTTAGGTGCTGCCAAGGCAAGGATGGTCAGGAGGGTTCTTTGTTCTCTATTCATGGTTATACTCCACCTAT
>DUFX01000060.1 GCA_013331695.1 Candidatus Woesearchaeota archaeon | reverse complement strand
AAAACAAAGAGAAGATATAAAAATCTACCGCAGAAACTTAACGGAGCTGCCAGGTATAGTCCTGTATCTTGCCATCCTGTTGAGGACGTGCATAACAGGTTTTATCATGGCCATAGAAAGAAACAGCCTTCCAAAGAAGCAATTCCATCTCTCCTTTGTTGAGCGGTCGTTTGATTTTTCTCGTTTTGCCATCGACGGTAGTTTCTTCTTCAACAAGCGTACGTGATCTGAGTAAATTATAAATATTTTCAACAAAAAATCTGCTGACTAAAGGAACAGGAGTACTGATAAACCCTCGAGAACGTTCGAGTTTTGCAACTGCGAGATACGCAGCTACGGAGTGTGCACAAAACACGACTTCACCAGCAGTATACCGATAACCAAAGTTATATCGGTTTTCTTCGCAGTCATGTTTTTCCTCGCGCAGATCCGTCCAGATCGCGTAACGCTGATCACCGGCATTGGCAAGAGGAACTGATTCTAAACGAAAAGGGTATGCAAGGGGTCTCGAACGTGAAGGAACCTCGACGACATAAATCCCACCTTGACGTGCAGCTGCTTTTACATCGATACACGGGTCGACTTTAATATGGTGATGTGAATCAGGAGAAGCAAGTTCTGAAAAAACAAAGAGTTTGGTTCCTTCAAGAACATCAGTGAGATGCATTCTGCGTTTGGTTCGTGTTCGAATTCCGCGCCAAGTTAAAGCACCGTAAGTCTCTGCAGGATCAAGCGTTACGAATCGTTCGCGTCGCAATTTCAAAGGAGAAGTATGCTGGCTCACCGCTTCGTGAAGAGATCGAGGAGCACGAAGATAAACATCGGGTGCATATTTAAGATAGCGGCGCAACGGTTCAGAAGGTTTTTCCCACTCTTCCTTTGGTACAACATATGCATCGGGAAGAATAGGACCTTGAATCAGAACAGCACGATGTTCAGGATCTTGTGCACAGTGAGCAAGAGCTTCGAGAACAGAGACAGAAGTCGCAACATGGCCCTGCTCATCAGGCTCGCTCACGAGACCCATATCAGTGGTAATTACATTACGATTTCCGAATACTTTTTTAACACCGGTTGGACGATAAAAAAATTCGTGACGAGCATGCATTCCGCGTCGATCAACAGACTGAACAGTTACCATGGGAACGAGGAAAAAGAACGGCTTTATAAAACTTGAGGTTTGACAAAGGAGCATTTCTGAGATCAAAACCGGAGATCTTCCGGTGCCATTAGTAATCTTTCCGATTTTCAACCCCTGAAATCGTGATTCTTCCGGTTTGAACCAAAGATTTTCCGGTTTTTACTTGCAAAGGTTTATTAAAAGTAAAATCTAGGAATTAGATATATGGAAAAACTCATGGAAATATCAACAGGGACGATTGCTTTCAGCACCATTCTTGGTGTTGGTGGTGCACTAGGTAGTTTGATGTTAGAATTACATTTTTCCTTCCCTTTTATATTTTTTGTAGAAATGTTTTATATACTAGGCACACTTATATTTATTATGTGGTTAAGAAAAGTCTGTACAACAAAGGAGCTGTCTCATGAATGAAACAACAATAAAACGATTAAAAATGGAATTATTTTTTATGGGACCTTGGATCTTTGCAGGAGTTATGTCCTTCTTGTTAGTTCTTCTTATTGTTTACGGAAAGACAGGGAAGTTATGGTAGAAAAAATTACAACGTCTCAACTCTTTATCTTCTTCATCCACTCCTTCGCGCCCACATTGTGGGGATCTAAACGCAGGACATACGCAAAACACGCTTTCGCAGCAGGAATATTCCCCAGCTCAGCATGACACACGCCTAAACCGAAAAATCCAAGAATGTTCGTACGATCCAATGAAACAGCCTTGCTGTAGCACTTCATGGCACTTTCAAACTTCTTTGCATTCAAAAACACGAGACCCATATTCAGATACAGATCTTTATCATCCGGTGCAATCTCAAGACCTTTTTTGTAATACTTCACGACCTCATCAAACTGCCCCAGACGACCACACACATCAATCAAATAGGAAGGTGCAGTCGGATCGCGGGGATTTAATTCAAGCGTCTTCACAAACATTTCTTTTGCTTTCGCAAAATCGCCGTGCACAATGAAATGAACACCCAGCTCAGAATACCCGCGGGCATCAGTGGGGAACTTTTTGATCTTATCTCCCCCTATTTCCAAGTATTGCGGAGCTTTCCGCTGGACAACATCCTTCTGATTCACTTTTCCGTAATGATGGATGGGAATTTTTGTCCGAAGAATCTTGCTTCCTGTATTGATAATGGCAGGTTCAATCAATTCGTGCACGGGATACACAAATTGAAAACCTTGATGGTTTTTGAAAAGCCGCGTCAGCGGATTTGCATCCCAGCCCAAGAACGGTTCTGATTCAACATACCGGTCGCCATGGGAAGACTGAAAAAAACGCTGGCGGGGATCATTCAGATAATTTCTTTGAACAAGAGAAATCCCAAAAATATCTTTTGCTTCTGCTGCGCGAATCGTTGTACGAATGTGTTCATGATCCGCATGCGAAAGGGTTTCATCGGCATCAAGCACAAGAATCCAATCGCCGGTTGCATGCGAAAGACTCGCATTGCGTGCAGCACTAAAGTCATCCACCCAAACAAAATCAATAATCTTACCGCATCCTTCACCAAGCTCATCCATAAATCTCTGTGCAATTTCCTTGGTTTTATCAGAAGATCCGGTATCAACAATAAGCATTTCGTCAACAAGTCCTTTGACGCTGTTGAGCGCATTGGCTAGAAACTTCTCTTCATTCTTGACAATCATACAAAGACTGATGCGTAAAGGAGTTTCAGGAGTCATGGTTTTGTTCATCATGGATCATCAGAAAGTTACGATTTAAACAGTGCGGCTTTCATTTTATCATTCACACCCAACTGCAGAGCACGGGCGCGGTAATCTTCAAATTGATCCTGCCTTCCAAGACGCTTGCACACCAGAGCGAGGTTGAAATATGCGTCAGGCCGATCATCATCCAGCTCAATAACTTTGCGTAACACCACATATGCCTTGTCATATTTTTTATTAGCAATCAACAGCTTTGCAAGCAAATCGTGCGCATCAACAAAATGGGGATTCAACTGCACACATTTGGTTAATTGCTTGTATGATTCCAGCAAATTTCCAAGCTCGTAAAAACTGACAGCGAGTGCATAATACGCAAGCGTTCGCTTGGGAGCAGCCTGAAGCAGTTTGCTGAAACAGTTGATCGCCCTGTCAAAGGTTCGTCGTTGAATATTGACCAGACCGTATGCCATGAGGGCATTCAAATCATTTTTCCGGAACGTCATAGCTTGTTCAAAATACAGATCTGCATCTTCGTACATCAAGAGTTTTCCACAGCAAAAGATCAAGTCAGGAAACACGTAGGTTGCCTGAGGATCATGCACCAACGCGGTTTGAAAACAGTGCAGAGCCTGCCGATATTCTTGGAGCTCAAGATAGCGTCGTCCTTGTTCAAGATAGGCTTTTGCTGACGGTGTTTCGCGAATCTTTTTTTCGCCCATCCTGAAATACGCCTCTGCTTTCTCGCGCTGTTGATGCTCGTCGCCCAGAACAAATCCATAGTGATGAACAGGAACATCAAGATGTTCAATCAAATCAGAAACTGAAGTGTGCTTGTATTCCGGAAGTTCTCTGAGTTTGAAGATTGAGGGTTCAACGGATTCGTGAATAATGCCTGCATAGCGATGTTGATTTCTGAACAGGCGAATAACAGGCAGATCTTTCCATCCTGGATAGTTTTTTGTCTCAGCATAATGATCGCCTTTTGAAGAAGTAAAATCAAAGCCTTGCTCGCGGGGTAGGTAGTTTCGGGTTTTCAGATAAAAACCCTGAACTTTTGCGCCTGTTTTGTCGCTTTTGTCACTTTTTTCGCTTGCTTTTTTGATTGCCTGCTTGATTTTTGCATGATCCTGTTGTGCGATTACTTCGTCTGCATCCAAAACAAGAATCCAATCACCCGTTGCATGCTTCAAACTTTCGTTGCGCGCGGCAGAAAAGTCATCAACCCAGGTAAAGTCGACAACACTTCCCCCAACCTCGCCAACAAAATGCTGTGCAATCTCTCTGGTTTTGTCAGAAGATCCGGTATCAACANNGAAGGTATAACTGCATCAGATTCAGATAATAACTAGGAACTGCGGGAGACTGTTTGATAGCCTCTTCCATATACGCAACTGCTTCCTGATCTTTCCCAATCTCAAGGAGCGCAGTAAGAATATTGTTGTTGACGAGTTCAAGGAGGGTAGGGTCAAAGAATCCTGCTTTTTTCTTATCAACCAGTAGTTTGCGTGCATAGGCCAACGTTGCAAGTGCATCTTTATGGCGCTGTTTTTGAAGCAGAGAAAATCCTGCAATGTTGAGGAGCTCAGGATGCATAATCTGCCGATCTTTTGCCTGCGCAGCAACAGCAAGCGCATGGTCATAATCACGCAGAAGCACAAACAATCTTCCCAACAAGAGGAGCGTTACAAAATTTGTTGACTTACGTTCGAGACTTTTTTGAGCATAGAACAGTGCCTGAGTTGTATTGCCATCAAAAAATGATGCAAGACCGAGATGGTAGTACAGCATGCCTTTGTTTAAGATATTTTGTGCATCATGCTGTTCTGCAAGCTTCAGACTTTGGATTGCAAGGGTGAGTTTTTCTTTGCTGGCTTTTCCTTCGCTGATGAGATGATTGGCATAATCAAAATGCACTTTAGGATCTTGGGGAGTATCTTGGACTTGCAAAGCAAGCAGTTCCCCGGTCAGTTGAGGTGTTGCCAGTAATTTTCCTTCTATTTCATAATGATGAAGTGGAATTCTGCTGGCTTTGATGCGGGCACCTGCTTCGAGAAGAGAAGGGATCACGGTTTCAGCGACGCGATAGGAATAATGAATGAGGAGTTTCTGTGTTTTTGCATCGCGCTTATTGCGAAAAAAGCGGACAACGTGTTCAGTCACATATCCTGGAAAGGTCAGATGAGGCTGAGCAATAAATCCCGGCCGACGGGTGTTGAACGTAAAGCGTTTTTGTTCAAAGCTCACTGCATCAAAATCAGGATCGCTCGCAAAAGCACGAAGCATGGGAAGATAACGAGGAGGAAGCGTTTCATTGGCATCAAGCATGAGAATCCAGTCTCCTGTTGCATGGGCAAGAGCAAGATTGCGGACTGCTGAAAAATCTTTGTTCCAGGGGGCATCGTAGACGTTTGCAGTAAATTTTTTTGCAATCTCCTTAGTTTTGTCCGTGCTTCCAAAGTCAACAACAATGATTTCGTCAGCAATGGTTCTGCCGACATTCAAGCAGGCTTCAAGCAGTTCTTCTTGATTTTTTGTAACAACACAGAGACTGATAAGGGCCATAACATCACCGTTTTGTCGATGCCAACGATTGTGCGATGGATCGTGCTTCAGAGAGATTCATGGTGATTTGCTGAATAACATCCTCGGCCACTTTTCCATCAAAGAGTTTGAGGCTGTGTTCAAGGATCTTGACTGCATCAGCAGGACGATCATTTTTGAGCAGAAGAAATCCCAGTGTCAGATAGACTTCGACATCAAGAATCTTGTTCTCAGTTGCTTTCAGCATCACTTTCAGAGCAAGCTCCTTTTGGCCCTGGTTAAAATAGAGAGAAGCCAAATGCAGATAGCTGTCTTTAAACTGCGGAGCAACTTTGATGGAATAGAGATACACACGCTCAGCATCCTTGGCTCGGTTGTTGCGCATGTACAATTTCCCGAGATAAGGATAAAGTTTTTCAAATTTAGGGTAGAGTTTTGCAAGGCGCTCAAGCAGAATCGTAGCCTTGAGATCATTCTTCTTTTGTTCAAGGCTTGCTTTGTCAAAACCTTGGAGCTCATCGACACCGTGATCAAAATAGTAGCTCGCTAAGGTAAAAACAGGCTGAGGGTGGGTCGGTGTTGTGCGGACTTGTTTTTTGAGAAGCTTGAGGTACGTTTCAGTTTTTTGAAAGCCCTGCTTGTCTCCGCGTTGCTCACCAAAGCCATAGTGATGAATAACAAAAGGAGCATCTTTTGGGACATCTTTCAGCACGCCTTTGTTGCGCATGATGGAAAGATAGATATCTTCGTGCACACAATATTCGTAGGCATAGCCTTGGTGATTTTTGAATAAACGAATATGTGCATCAGGTTTGTACCCTGCAAAATCTTTTGCTTGTTCTTTGTAGGGGTCATCCCTGGCAATGGTCCGCCATTCTTCTCCTGCAAATGCACTGCGAAGCGGTGTTTTTCCGTAGTCACGATGCTGAACAGAAAATGCAGTTGTGGTTTTATCCTTGACTGCTTGGCTGATTGCATTTTGAATTGTTTCATGATCGCGGTGTGCAATCACTTC
>DUFX01000059.1 GCA_013331695.1 Candidatus Woesearchaeota archaeon | reverse complement strand
GAGGTACTTTTTATATCGCAATATAAAAAAGACCAAACCAAACAATAGTATGAACGAAAGGCCTTTAAACCCTAAATTTGCCATGCTTATAGTCTGGTCTCCGCCCCATTTTAGAAATTGAAAAAAGGTTCCTACCAGTGTTGTCTTCAAAAATTCCAGCTGATTGCTTCCTTGACTCAAGTCAATAGAGTTCCATCCTGTATAATCAACTGACGGCTTTCCGCCATAGGAAAAAATCGGTTTAAACCAGTAAGGCAGTGCAATAAGAAAACCCAGCAGAAAGATTACGGCAACATATTTGAGGCGCTGCTTCCATTCTTCTTTTTTCACAAGCACACGCTTTTCATTCCAGTTGTAATAATCAGTAACCAAATAATGCAGAACAAATATTCCGAAAAAGATCATCGCCGCAATATATCCAACGGCATGACTCAACCCCGTCAACCCCAGTATAAGCCCCCAAATTACTGCCCGGGGATAGGTATTCTTTTTCAGAAATGCAAGTGCACAGAGGTAGTAAAGGGGGAACATCATAATCTCGGTAAATGTGGTATACTTAAATATGGGGAGGAGGGACATATTCACAACAAGAATAAATCCTAGCAGGGCCGTTGTTTTGTCGTCGCTCAATTTTGCTGTCAGAATATACAAAAGAAGAAAACCGAGGACTCCAAAGATAACCGAAAAGAGCTTCATTCCTTGCATCCCCTCAAGCCCCAAAAATTTTGAGGTGTAGGCAACAATCATTCCATAAAGCGGAAGATATCCTGGAAGCGTCCCTATCACATTAGAACCTGCAAAGGGGTTTCCTCCATCAAGGATATGATTTACTGAACCCAGCTGAAAATAGTGATCCCCGCCATACAAGGGGGAGGCAAGCTGTTTCATGTTGGAAGTGAGATTGATAGAATAGAAAGCGACGGTCACCAGAAAAATAAGAACAACATAATCCTGCCAGGCTCGCTCCCTGAGCCACTGTTTGCACCCTCTCCATTGCCTCTGCTCTTCTTCACTCATATGATCTTCCCTCGTCCTATACCTCTACCCACGCCAATATACTGAAATCCGAGCTTCTTCATCTCTTCAGGATCGTACATATTTCTGCCGTCAACAAAATTCTTCTGTTTGACCAAACCTGAAACTTTGCTGAGGTCAATCAGCCGAAATTCATTCCACTCTGTTACTAAAACAACACAATCTGCATCTTGTACGCACGCATATGCATCACTCATCAGAGAAAGTCCGTTGCCGGTGCGTTGTTGCTCACTGAAATATGCTCTCACATTCTCCATCGCTTTGGGATCATAGACTTGTATCTGTGCACCCTCTTTCAGAAGCTGATGAATCAACACTAATGAAGTTGCTTCTCGAATATCATCAGTTTTTGGTTTAAAGGAAAGCCCCCATATCGCAATTTTTTTCTCCTTTACGTCTCCAACAAGTTTTTTGATTTTAGGAAGCAGGCTTTCTTTTTGTTTTTCATTGATCGTATCAACTACTTTGAGCAGTGAAAAATCAAGTCCGTGCTGTTTTGCAGTAGCAATAAAACCGCGGACATCCTTAGGAAAACAGCTTCCACCGTATCCTGCTCCTGCTTGGAGAAACCGCGGTCCGATGCGGTCGTCAAGGCCGATGCCCCGTGCAACTTCTTTAATATCCGCACCGGTCTTTTCACACAACCGTGAAAGTTCATTCATGAATGAAATTCTTGTTGCAAGCATAGCATTAGCTGCATATTTGATCATTTCTGCGCTTTTAATGTCTGTAAAAACAATCGGTCTTCCAATCCGTTGGAGCGGCTGATACAACTGCGTCATCAATGCCTTTGCTTTCTCAGTCTCTACCCCAATAATAATCCGGTCAGGATTTTCAAAATCTCTAATCGCTGCACCTTCCCGCAGAAATTCAGGATTTGAAGCAATATCAAAATCAAACGATTTTTTTTGCCCTCCTACAATGCCCTCTTTTGGCGTCATCTCTGCAATTACTTTTTTGATGCGCTCGGCAGTTCCGATAGGGACCGTGCTCTTTGTCACGATGAGTTTGTACTCTGAGGCATACGTTGCAATATCCCGTGCAGCACCGTCAATATAACCCAAATCAATGTCATCAATAAATTTCCCATCTTTATCTTTCTGCGACGGTGTTCCTACAGCAATAAAGATGACTTGCCCATGTTCAATCGCTTCTTTTTTATGATTAGTAAAGAACAGGCGTTTTGCCTTGACATTTTGATCGACAAGGCTGTCGAGTTCCGGCTCAAAGAAAGGAATCTTCCCGCTCTTCAATTTTGCAATTTTTTCCTCAATAACATCAAGACAGCAGACTTCATTTCCAAGATTTGCGAGCCCTGCACCTAACGTGAGCCCGACATACCCTGTTCCTATCACAGTAATCTTCATGTTGCCCCCTTCATACCCCTCTTTCTCGATCTTTTTGGCGACCTACAGTGTTGTTCGTTTAATAATGAGATCTGCAAGCAAACCTAATAATCCAATCTGGATGCCGACAAGAATCAACATCACTGCACCAACCCCAAAATAATGCTGGTTCGTAAAATCAATTCCTGCCTTGGCTGCCCCCATAAGAATCATCAACAACGAAAGGGGAATGAACATATGAAGGGGCCTGAAATACGTGAGGATTCTGATAATAAGAATTAAAAAATTAAAGAAGTCTCTTGCCTTAATAGACGATTTTCCCTGCCTTCTAAAATAGTTGATCGGCACAAACTTGACATCATACCCATTCGTCATGCAGGTCAACGTAATCGTTGTTGTAAAAGAAAAGCGTTCAGGAAAAAGGCCCCAGAATCGGAGTGCAATATCCTTTTTGAACACGCGCAGTCCGGAATTTAAGTCAGGGATGCGCTGTCCTGCCACCAAGCCGGCGAGTTTCCTCAGAATCCATTTTGCAGGTCTCCTGAGTAAGGGTGTTTCTACAATATCTCCTGTTCGGGAGCCAACCACCATGTCATACTCGTTCGTGTAGCTCAGCAGTTGAGGAATCGTTTCAAGCGGATAGGTTCCGTCACAGTCCGTAATCAGAATCCACTCGCCTTGTGCATGAGCAATTCCTGTTTTGAGCGATGCACCATAGCCTTTATTGGTTTTATGATGGACAACGACCAGCGAAATGTTGGTTTCTCGGAGTTCTTTTTTTCTTGTTTTGCATGCTTCAAGGATTTCATACGTTTTATCGTGTGACGCATCATTGACCACAATAATTTCTGTTTTCTGTTTCAGCATGGCTGCTGTTTTCATGAGATCCTGCACGGTTTTTTCAAGAGAGCTTTCCTCATTATATGCAGGAACAACAAGAGAGAGCCAAATACCCTTTTTCCCATTTCCATTTTTTTCGTTGTTTGTTTTTTCAATTTTTGCCATTTTTATTTCTCTTTATTTTTGTTATTTATTTCTCTTATGCCCTTCTCTTCCTCTTCTATGTTCATTCTTCCTGTTCTTTTCCACGTTCTCCGCGTTCGTTTTGATACCAGGCAACAAAGGATTTCATTCCCTCCTGCACCTCTACGTGCGGTTCGTATCCTAAAAGTTTTTTTGCTTTTCGAATATCTGCGAATGTAAGCGGCACATCTCCTGGTTTGGGAGGCACCTGTTTTAATCTTGCTTTTTTTCCCACCTCAGTCTCTACTACTTGTATAAAAGACTTTAGGCCTATGGGTCGTCCTTGGCCGAGGTTGATAATCTCAAATATCCCTTGGTTTTGTACTTCCTGGTTTTTCCGGTTTTGTGTTTCTAAAAACTGCACTGCCTTAAAAACCCCCTTGGCAATATCTCCCACATAGGTATAATCTCGTTTCGTTTCCCCGCCACCGTACATCTCGATCTCTTTTTCTTCAAGAACTGCTTTCGTAAATTTGTAGGGCGCCATGTCCGGCCTTCCCCGCGGTCCATACACTGTAAAAAAACGGAGACAGACCATGTTGAGATGGTGCAATTGGTGGTACGTTGATGCCAACAGTTCCCCTACACGTTTTGTGACAGCATAGGGGCTGATTTGTTCTTCAACAACATCTGTTTCTTTATAGGGTGTTTTTGTTTGAACACCATAGACGCTGGATGAAGATCCCATGATAATATTTTTAATTCCTGCTCGGCGGGCAAAATTGAGTATCTGCACGGTTCCGTTGATGTTTACTTTAGTATACAGGAGCGGGTTTTCTATCGACTGGCGAACCCCTGCACGTGCAGCAAGATGGACAATAACGTGGATTCGGTGGGTTTTCGCTATTTTCCTAAGCTGATCTTCATGGAGAATATCTCCTTCATATGCGAAAAATTTTTTTGACCCCCCTTTTCCATCATTTTTTTCTATTCTGTTCTGGATCTCTGCGATATTCTCTCTTTTCCATTCCGGGTTATAATAATCATTATAGTTATCAATACTCACCACTGTATGCCCTTCTTCCAACAGCTTCTCGCACACATGGCTTCCAATAAAACCCGCACCGCCCGTCACCAAGATGGTTGAGGTGGCTGCGTCTTCTGCGTGGAGGTTAGGGGAACTTTTTTGTTCTTTTTCTTTCTTTTGTTCTTTTTTGTTCTGTTTTTTTAGCATTTTTTCTTTTCCTTTTATTCCTTCTTTTCTTATCATTCCATACGATCCCAGCGTATCTTCCAGATATAAATCTCTCCTGTAGCAATGCTTCTTGTTCGTGCAAACAGGTCAAAGTATTTTAAACCTATGCCTTGGTAAAAGAAGAGTCGGTTATACGTGCTTGCTGGAAGCAGGCCGTCCATAAAGCGGACAAAATACTCATCTCCTTCCTTAAAGAGTCCAATGCCATAACTGACACTGCTTTCTTCATAACGGTGGTTTCCAAACGTTTGTCCACTCTGTCCGCCAAACCTACCCTGTCCATTTCCCCCATCCTCCAGCCAGGTTATCACATGGGGACGTTGCACAGGTTCTGTATTCACCAGCAATGCGTGTTTTGTCTCTTCATCCACTTCCAGGAAGAGTTGCTGTTGTCCAAAGGGAATAACACAAAGTAGCGTCTTCCTCTGTTTCCCTTCTTCTCGATCTTGCATGGCCTGTTTTCTTCGCGGGTCATCGGGAGGGATCATTTCTTGTTTTAAATCGCGCTCTTGTTTTTCACACGGTCCACTGGCAATATAGCTTGGCCATCCCGAAATCCATGTGTTTCCATCTCCTTCATCCTGCAATCGCTGTGTTTCATTATACATCTGTATTGCTTTCTCGCTGCTGTAGTTCAATTTTTTTTCCATGAACGCAACAGCCTCCTGTTCTGAAAGATTTCGAGTATCCCTCCAAATCAGCGCACGCTCAAAACTCCAGCCTCCAAAATGCCCCCAAACTGCTGATTTTCCGGTCATGTCCGAACTCGTTACCAGATATGCTTCCGGCGGTTCGCAGTACATGCGCTCCCAAAACTTTTGTGTTTCAGTAGTATTCAGTCCTCTGTCTTTCAAGATGCTCTCTATTTTTACCTTATCTTCTTGTTTTTTTGGAGAAAGCTTAATGAGTTCTCGCATTGCCTGCATCGTGGTAATGTGATTCTGGTTGGTGTTCTGAAGAATTTCGTATGCTTTATTTCCTCCGCAGTTCATCATTCTTAAAATTGCACCCGATTCCTTCTCATCAGTTGTAAGAAGGGCCCTTCCCATCCAGTGCGCCTGCGGAATGTTCTGCGATGCTCCATCAAAAATAACTCTGCGTTTTGCATAATATTTAAACCAGTGTCCAAAGTCCCACCAGGAGTTCATGATTGCGTCCGGACGAGATTCCTGGCTTACTTTGACGAGAATATCTTCCCACTGATGATCAATGAGGGGCATCACTCCTTTTCCAATATGATCAGCTGTTTGGCACATCCCGCCGGTGCAGAACGGCGGAGCAGGTGAAAATCCGAAAAACATGAGGACGATCAGAGCAACCATCAAACTTACCAGGATTTTCAACGGCCAGTTTATTTTTTGGAGGGGCTGTCCCAAAAGCCGTTTTTTTGAAAGCAAAGAAATACCTCGGAATGCAAACTTCAACAGACTCGCAAAAAAGACACCCAATGCCAATCCCAAAGGTGCGGGGATGTTCATCATAAATCGGACTCCGCCTGCTTTTGCAGTGTAGATCATGCCAAAGAGCCAGATCGTTGTCATCACTCCACCGAAGAAGTTTAACCTGCGTTTATACTGAAGAAACAAAAACAAAATCCCGAGGCATGCAAGGATCAAAAGGAGAGTCCCGCCCATGCCTTCAATAATTTTTACATAAGAAATTTTGTTCAGTTCTGCCACGGTAGTGTATACATTCGGCCAAAGTTCCTGTGTATTTTTCACTGCTGAACTAATTCCACCCTGGGCATAATTCAGCGGAACATAGATCAGATTGATAAACAACGATCGTTTGAAGTAGGTCCATCCCCGAAATAACAAAATGGCAATAAATGAAAAGATGACAAATCCAAAGACCATGGTCCAACCGGTTTTGATATCCTCTTTATGCCAAAAGAGGGTCAAAAACCCTGCTTTGATTTTTTCTTTGAGGCTTTTGCTCCTATCAAGCAGGTGTTGAAGGTGTTGAAAAATATCTTGGTGTTCAAGAAGAACCAGGTAGAATAAATAAAGTATTCCTGATGTGATAAGAAGTCCTAAGATCACCCACCATCCTGTCCATGTTCGTGTAAAAAGCCCCATGGAAAATGCAGCAAGAAGCATGAAGGTCACTCTTTTTTTCTTGGTATTTGCTTCAGTATCAAGGCTTTCCATAAAAAATACCATGACCAGCAAGGGAAGAAGGATGCCATATCCATCGGTGTCGGCAAAACCACCCATGGTCCTATTCAAAAGATTATCTTCCAACGCAACAAAGCTTGTTGCAATAAGTGCTGCAATGTTTCCACCAAACTTTCTCACAATAAAAAACAAAGGGATCAAGGAAAGGCCTATAATAATGGCAGGCATGGCAAAGAGCACCTGAACAACCGTGGTGTCCCGCTTAAAAAAGTGAACAATCTTATAGATGTACGCCGAAAGATAGGGGTGCAGTGAAAAACCACTTACTTTTCCGATCGGTGCAAGCATCTTCGTGTCATACGATGCTCCCTCCCTTAACTCCTCTCCCATGTACCCGTGGTCAAGAACATTTTCAGTGTACCTCAAATATTGGAAGGGATCAATAGCTCCTAAATACGTATCTCCATTTTTGTCTTGGAAATTGTACTTATACTGCTTGATCATCAGCTGTTTTTGTTGTTCGTATCCCTCTTTATTCGTTTCCCATTCTTTTTGAATACCCTGTTCAATCAACTCCTGTTTTGTTTCTTCAGGGAGTGAGGCATGCTGTTGATTTACTTCATTCGTTATTTTTTCCTGGACATGTCCCATTATCTGGTCTGTTGCCCATGATTCTGCTTGTGGAATATCCCATGGCAACATCCGGTAGTGGGTGCTGAGAAAAAGGGGGATAAGGATCAAAAGCAGGAAGCTATATTTCTTGAGAAAAATAATTATCTGTGCTCCTTTTTTTCCTTCTTTTTTTTGCTCGGTTTGTTGGGCTGCACCGGGTCCATGTTCATCTCGCGTTGTTTCGTTCATACTTCTTTATTCAACCCCCTGTCATCTTTTATAGAGTTCATCATACTCTTAATAGTCTCTTCCCAACTCATTCCATTTAATCTTCCAAGTTTTAATAGCTCCGGTGATAATCCCCTGCTCCTGATGGTAAGGTTCAAAATACTTCAATCCTGCACCATCATAAAACATGAGGATATTAAACATGCTCAATGCAATTTTCTGATCAACAAGGTAGGCCCCAAATGCATCATTATTTTGGACGAGCATAAACGTTGCATCAACAACATTGGTTTTTGATTCACGCTGTTGGAGCTTTCCATCTTCCAGCCAGAGAACCATTTGGGGAACTTCTTTTTTTTCTGTATTTGCCAGGTGAGTTTCTTTTGTTTTCAGATCGGTTTCAAAGATCAGCGTGGGCTGTATGTCTGTAGCACCAAGAACACATATTACCTTTTGCTGTTCATCATCTTTTCTGCATGCCAATGGCTGGCTGTATCCTTCAGACTGGGCGATCCACTGAAGACCCTCATCTTCGGTTGTAAATCCGGCAATCTCATTATAGATGCCTTCTGCTTTTTCACTGCTGTAATTCAATTTTTCTTGCATGAACGTAATGCTGCTTTCTTTTGGCATATTCCTCATATCTCTCCAAATCAGTGCTTTTTCGAAATCCCATAATCCCAGTTTGCTCCACATCAGTGCTTTGCTGACCATATCATAACTGGTAATCATGTATCCTTCTTTGGGAATACAAAACAAAACATCCATAATGGCCTGTGTTTCTTCGTCAGTGAAATGTTTCTGCTTCAGTGCCTGTCTTGCTTGTTCTTTCTTCAAGGTGAAGAGTTCATCAAGGATATGCATGGTTGCAATGTGGTCCTTTTTCTTTTCTTGAACAAGTTTATATGCCGTATTGCTTCCGCAATTTAACATACGCAAGACTGCCATGGTTTCTTGTTCACTGGTCGAAGAAAGAGCCCGTGACATCCAGTAGGCGTGGGGCGTGTTCTGCGATGCTCCATCAAAAATAACTTTTCGGTTTGCATATGCCTTGAACCAGTGTCCAAAGTCCCACCACGAGTTGATAATTGCATCCGGACTTGACTCCTGCTTGATTTTGTTTAATGTCTTGTACCAGCCGTCGTCAAATAAGGGGAGTTGCGCCGTAGAAACACGTTTTGCTCCTTCACATATTCCACTCGAACAGAAAGGCGGAAATGGCGAGATACCCATCGTAAGTCCAATCATCATCAAGAGAAAAATTGCAATGATACTTTTTGTGTGCGTGTAGAAATGTGCATTTTCAGGAACGATTTTTTTTACATTTCTGAGAACAAGCGTGAACAAGAAAGCAATTCCTATTCCATATCCTAGCGCAATGGGGGATGTAAGATTCATAAGGAATCGAATTCCTGCTGTTTTTGTTGTGTACCCCATTCCCAAAGTCCATAAAAAGATGATACTTGCTCCAAAAAGAGAGAGCCGCTTTCGATACTGGAGAACGAGCACCACGAGAGCAATCATTACCAACATGATAACCAGCCAGCCCCCTGTTGCATTCATGATTTCTCGATATGAGATTTTTGATAGCTCAGCAACCGTAACATAAACATTCGGCCAGAGTTCTCCTTCACTTTTTACCGCAGTACCAATGTGTCCGACATAATAAAACGGCTGGAAAAAAAGAATCTCCAAATATTCAAGAAATGCTTTTCCTCGTATCATCCCCATGACCGGGATCATGACGATAAAAAAGAGACCTACCGTGATGAGTGCATTCTTTGCTTCTTCTTTCTTCCAGATAAGGTGCATCAAGAAGGTTTTTGTTTTTTCTTTAAGCGTTTTTTCTTTTTCTTTCCATCCCTGTATCATTTCTTTTCTTGATCTGAACAAGGTGTATCCTACATGGATAAGCGTTGAACCGACTAAAATATAGATGGGGATCCACCAGCCGGTCCAAATATAGGTAAAGATTCCTGTTGTAACTGCCGAAAATCCAAGAAAGAGGATCTTCTTTTTCATATTTTCTGTGTCGAATGCCTCAATGAAAAACCAGATTACAAGAAGCGGAAGCAGAATCGTAAAACCATCCGTATCATAAAATCCCCAGATGGATCTGCTCATCGTTGTGGGATCAAGGTTCATAAACATTGCAGCAAGAAAGCCTGCCAAATTTCCGCCTAACTTTCTTCCGATGAAAAAGATGGGAATAATTGCGAGTGTAATAATCAACACAGGGACAAATGAGACCATCTGCATAACGGTAATATCTTTTTTGAAAAAAGTTGCAAACTTGTAGAGGTACGCTGTGAAATAAGGGAGAAACGAAAATCCTGTCTCTTTTCCAATCGGTGCAAGCATGAGCGTATCATATGATTTTCCCTCTCTCAGCTCATCTCCCATATATCCATGCTCAATAACATTTCGAGTGTAGCGGAGATACTGGAATGGATCAATGGAGAGGAGATACGGATCTCCATTTTCATCCTGAAGCTGGGATTTATATTGTTGAATAAGATTTTGAGTCTGTTGCTGGAATTGGTTCAAAAAATTTTGACGCTGTGTTTGCAGTTCTGTATTAATACGCTCCTGGAGAAGTTCAGGCGGCAGGTTGGGATATTGTTGTTCAAGCTGATTTCCAATCTGGGACTCCAATTGGCTGTCAATCTGATTGTACGCCCATTTTTCAGCTTCGGGAAGGTACATGGGCTGAAGCCGAAACATAAAACTTACAATGATTGGAATAAGGAGCAAGACAAGATATCCATACTTTTTGAAAAAGATTTTTCCGGTGTGTCCATATCGCTTCAGGTCGTCACGAGAAATCAATTCTTCATTCTCATCTGTCAGAGTGATGGACTCCTTTGTTTGGGTTTCCTGCTCTGTTGTTTGTTTGCTGTTTGTTTGTTCTTCGTCTGCCATACCCTTCACTTCTTGCTTTACCAATCAACTTTCCAAACTCTAATTTTCCCTTCCATCAAACTTTTCTCTTTGTCAAACAATTTGAAGTGCTCCAAATCTGCACCATCCAAAAACATGAGTTTGTTAAACAGACTTTTGTGGAAGGGGTATTCTACTAAATGGATGCCATAAATTCCCTTCTCTTCCAAGAGGATCACTGCCCCAGTCATTTTTCCGTCAGGGAATATTTTTTCATGGAATCCTGTTTCGTCAGTCCAGAGGATTGCTTTGGGTTTTTCTATACGTTTATTGTACATACTATACACTTCTTTTGTTGTAACATCAATTTCGAAAAAGATTTCGTCGCTCCCATATCCATTAATTTTACATAGGATCTTTGTTTTTTCTGCTGTTGGCTTGCAAAGTCCCTGTTCGGTATAGACTGGTTTTGGTGCAATCCACTGTTTTACTTTGTTATCAGTGTCCAGTTTGGACAACTCCCCATAAACTCTTTGTGCTTGTTCCTCATTATAACTCAATGTTTGTTTCATAAAATTGATAGCTTCTTGTTTTGGCAGGTCTTTCGCTTCCTGCACTAAGAGTGCTTTTTCCAAATTCCAGAGTCCAAAATAACCCCAGACAACTGATTTGCTGATCATATCTCCACTGGTAATAACATAGCTTTCAGGAGGATTGCAGAACATCCGCTCCATAACCTTTTCAATCACTGGCTCTTCAAATCCTTTTTCCCGCAAGGTTGCCCGTATTTGGTCGTTGGATTGGAACAAAATAGTATTCGTGATCTGCATCGCCCTTATTTGGTTCTGTGTCTTGTTTTCAATAAGTTCAAATCCTGTTTGTGCTCCGCAGTTGAGCATCCTGAGAATTGCAACTGATTCTTTTTCATTATCAGTTATCAGAGCTCTTCCCATCCAGTATGCTTGCGGTGTATTTTGAGAAGCACCGTCAAAGGTTACTGCGCGGTCAGCATAATACTTGGACCAGTGTCCAAAGTCCCACCACGAGTTGATAATTGCATCCGGACTTGACTCCTGCTTAATTTTTGTCAGTGCATTGTACCAGCCGTCATCAATCAAGGGGGTGTAATATTCTGCCACCCTATTTGCTGTTTTGCACATTCCTGTGCAGAACGGACTTACAACAACAAATCCCAAAAGCCACCCCACAAGCAGGATAAACAACACTGATGCGAGAATTTTTGTCGGCCGGTAGCGTTGAGATGTTTCAGGAACAATCTTTTTTGTTTGTTGAAGCATAATCATCATCAGGAGCCCTACACCCAATCCAAATCCGAGTGCAATGGGCGGGACAGCCATAGAAACAAAACGCACGCCGCCCTGTTTTGCAGTATAGATCATCCCTACACCCCACAAGAGCGTGACGATTGCCATGAACATACCTGTTCTATGCTGATTTTTGGTTTCTTTCGATTCTTCTTTTGGTTCTTTCATCTGCTGCATCGCAAACCAAATGAGCATGATCACTCCAGCAAAAAAAATGAGGATGATGATCATTCCTCCCAATTCTTTTATGATATCACGCACCGAAATGTCAACTAATTCTGCAACGGTTTCGTATACATTCGGCCAAAGGCTGTCTGATCGCACTGCAGCTCCTTTGATATTTCCGATGTAATAAAATGGCATGGTAAACAATATTTCAAGATATTCTAAGAACCGTTTTCCTCGAAACAGGGAAACAAATACGATCATGAGCATCACAAACCATCCTGTTGCTTTGAGGGTGTCGCTTGCATCGTTCCTTCCTCCTTTCGTTATTTTCATTATTTTCTGCGCACCATACAGAACGATGCTGGAGACAACTCCTGCACCGGTCAATAAATATGCAACGAGCCACCATCCTGTCCAGACATGGGTAAATATTCCAATCATTATTGCCGAGAGTGCAAGGAAGATCCATCGTTTTTTTCCCGTTGCTTCTAATCCCCATGCAAAAAATCCGATACTTAACAAGAAAAAGAATATAATTAGCATATCGGTGTCTGCGAGTCCACCAACGGTCCGATCAACCAAGATCGGGTGAATGGCCAGAAGCACGGTTCCTGCGAGTGCTCCAAAATCTCCGGCGAACTTTCGTATCAATAAATATGCAATTATGAGCGTGAACGCCATCAAAAGCACCTGACTGATAGCAAGTGTGCGTTCTACGGTCCATCGGGGAATAAAGATTTTTAAAAATTTGTAAAGGTAAGCGTTGAAGTACGGATACGCCGAAAAATTAAGGGGTTTTCCCAAGGGAGCTCTCATATGGGCATCAAACCAGGATCCGTCGCGGATTTCGTCGCCATGATGGCCATTTTTGAGAACATTCTTGGTGTATCTTAAATACTGGTAAGGGTCAATGGATAAAAGATACATGTCGCCGTTTTCATCTTGATAATACTCCTTTAATTCCCGTGTCATCTTTTTGAGTTGCTGATCGTACACTACTCCTAGCTGTTCTTTTTTTCGTTCTGCTTCTTCATTCACAACGCGATAAAAGTCCCGATAACTTAACTGATTTACTCTTGGATTGTTCTTGATCAGATCTTGTGCAACAACGGTTCGTATTTGTTCTTGGACTCTTTGTTCAGCAAATTTTTCAACGCTGGTCAGTTTTTCAGGCTGCATTCTGATCCAGGTGCTGAGGAGCAGTGGAATAAGGATCAACAAAAGAAACCCATATTTCGGTCCGTATGTTTTGAACCACTGAAAACCGGGTTCAAGTCGTGAAAAAAGCGATTTGAAATCGTTTGCTGAGAACGTCACTGCTTGGCTTGTTTGCACCGGTGCAGGGTGTGGTGCAGGATGCGAAGCTTGCTGAAGCTTTTTTGGTTGTTTATTCTGTTGTTGTCCCTGAACACCCATAGCTCAACCCCCTTGGTTTGTGGGTCTTGCTATTCCGTTTATAAATTTTTGGCAGTCGTTGTGAACCTCTCTCCCCAACATAAAACCCTCTCAGCAAAGATTTATATATTCTCCATAATCTCCTTAGTTACTACTTTTAAGAGAAATAATAAACCGATAATAAACCTTTTAGCGTTGGGGGTAAGGTATGTCAAAAGCTTTTGCAGCATTCCTGGGGGCAGCAGGTGCATTCTTTGGAGCAGAAGCTCTTGCCCAAGCACAAGAACCCGCTGAACCAGCTTCTGCATCCGTTGCATTAAATCCCCAAATCGTCACTGCTTTAGACAAGCTTCTTCAACAAGAAGATAGCAATGCACGATTCTTACGAGGAATTACCTACAGGGGTTTTGTTGAGGGTCCTGCAGGAAGCGAAAAAATGGGAGGATACTTTGTTTTCAAACTTGCCCCTCCTTCAGGTGCTGATCGTCATTTGAAAAAGCAATCTCTTCATACACGGGCAACAGGAATTCTTGATGGTCTTGGTATTATTCCTGATGCAGATCCCAACACTGAACGCAATCATCTCCTTGGCCAGCTCCTCTGCGGGTATAACCATGCTCGTTCAGGAATGAGAAGAAATCTTAGTGATCTTCTTCGTTCAACAAGAGATAATGATATGATCTGGGCTGATAACTGTCGCGTTGTTAAAAAAGGAAATGTTACCGAACTCTCTTATGACTATCGCGCTCACATGCAAATCTATGGCCCCTCAAAATTGCTTGAACGCATGCTGGTGAGAAGACATGGTATTGAACGTTCTCCGCTCTGGCGTCGGGGAACTGAGCTCTATGTTTCTGCATGGTTGGCTACCTATACCTCTGATCTTTTGAGACAAGCAGGTATTGATCCTGTCTCTGGTGCTCGCGGTCTCCCTGGTTCTGTTCCGCCTGGTGCTGGTGCAATGCCTGGTGCACGTGCTCCTTCTCCTGTCGGAACTCCGCCTCTTTTACCATCCCTTGAATTGGTGATCTATCGCCTGAATCCTGATAATGACGAACAAGTTCGTATTGATCTTGATCTTTTTGCACGTGAAAAAATGACGAAAGATCCTAATTCTACTCCTGACAACGCAGTGTACACTGTTTTACTCCCACCAGGTCTGTATGATTTAAGAAACGAAAAAGGAAATGAACATACGGTTGTAGAAGTGGAAAGTCCTTCAGGCCCCCGCGATATCGATGGAGATCCTCTCAATAATACTGTTCGGATTCGTCTTGATCAACCAGAGCATGAAGATGCAATTCCTCTTGAGGTTGTTGTCCTGAGTCGTCCGAAAGATACGGCTGATGAGGGCGGCAGTAATCCTCGTGTGCGTTACACCCTTGTTCTTGACACAAACGCTGCAGAAAAAGCCGAGCAAGATGCTCTTGCCACAACACGCAGAGTGATTGATGGAGCTTCCCACATTTGGATTCGAACGTTTGGAGGACCTGATCGTTCTGATGAACAAACCGATCATCCGAATGGAGCGAACTTAACAACGACAGCATCCGACGCAACCTATGGAGTTTTTGCCCAAGCGCTTTGGTTTCCTGGACAAACCTTTGATGTTGATACCCTCAAGTGGCTGGGTCTTCTGGTGCGGGGGCAATTTGAAAACTTTGCATATCGCAATGGACGATTAACCGGAAGCCAAGAGCTCGCAAGCGGAGCACGCACGTTTGATTTTGATTTTACAGGATCGGATTATAATCTTTTCTTACAGCCTGGATTCCAATTTCAGTTGAATGATCCTCGCGTTGCATCATTGATTCACCAGCTCCAACTGACGTATGCCTTTATCCAAAGTGGTCAGACCATTCATGCTGGTCGAGAAGAAGATCGCAGAGTCTTAGACAACGAAACGACACAGAAAGGACATGGTGTTCGTCTTGCTTATCTTCCCACATTCTGGTGGGGTCAGCATGTTCGCTTGCAGGCAGGTGTTGAAGGAACGGTTTTTCCCTCGTATGCAAACCGGCAGGATCATGCTCCGAATCAATATGGAATCAACAGTTTAGAAGATCTTTCTGTTGCAGGAAAACTCATGGCTGAAGCCTTGTTTGCGTGGAGATATGCTGGTGTTGCTTTCGGGGGAGAACTGGGAGGAAGCCGATTCACCACACGACAACGAGGCTATCAGGATTTAGAAGGAGGAAATCTCTCAACGAGTGTGCGTAGTCTTGATTATGCTGGGTGGACAAGAATTTTAACTACTGCTCGACCTGATTTTGAATGGCAGTTTGGATTAGGATACCGGATTCAAGGCCATGAGCAAGACGTGAGAAGCTCCAATCCTGTGCGTGGTACAACCACTTATGATTCAACAGCGCATTTTATGACCTTCGAAGTCATGCGTTGAAGATATTATGACTATATAAATCACTTTCAGCGACTTAAAAAGGCTGTACGAAACACTTAAATAGAATGACAAAATACCTTTATTACGGGGGAAATATGGTTACACAACAACTCAAACACAGCTTACGTTTTGCATCTCGATTCTCTTCTTTCCTGTTTACATTCTTTGTTATTTTCTTACTCAGCATGACGCCGGTTCGTGCAGATTTTCATCTTCCTGATCGCGATGGCGATGGAATTATTGATATTGTTGACAACTGTCCTGATGCAAGAAATCCTGACCAAGAAAATCTTGATGAAGCAACTGAAGATCCTGAAGCTCCACAAGGAAACGCTTGTGACGATGACGATGATGCTGATGGTGTTCTTGATGTGAATGACAATTGTCCATTCGGCGACAAAGATGGGCTTTTTGAACCAGGTATTGATACCAATCCTGATCAAACTGATTCTGATCTCAATGGTCAAGGAGATCTTTGCGACGGCGGTCTTGATGTGAATGCTCCTGTTGTAACCTTGCTTGCTCCTGCTGATGATGCAATCATGAATGCGCTTGCTTTTAACTTACAATTTGTTGTGCGGGATGATCGTTCTCGTGTGTCAACCTGCCAAGTTTTTGGAGGATGGCAAGATGATCTCAATAATTTTGGGCCACTCAATATTCCAGCTATTCAAGCAGTAACCGGTGTCAATCAAAATGTTCGTTTTAGAACGAATGCTGCAAATGATGGCAGAACCTTTTTGTGGGATGTTGCATGCACGGATATTGCAGGAAACACACGACCCGCGAATGTCGACGAGACTGCATTTTCTTTTACGATTATCCTCGATACTGACCGAGATGGTATTCCTGATGCAAATGACAATTGCATTAATAATCCCAATCCTGGCCAAGAAGACCTTGATGGGGATGGTGAGGGTGATCTTTGTGATGATGATGCAGATGGTGATGGTATAGGTGAAGATGACAACTGTCGCGCTATCCCTAACCCCGCTCAAGAAGACCTCGATGGTGATGGCGTCGGAGATGCTTGTGATAATGATGATGATAACGATGAGGTTCCTGATGGCGAAGATAACTGTCCTCTCAATAATAATGCTGAACAAAGCGATCAAGATGGCGATGGTGTAGGAGATGCATGTGATCCTGATCGTGATGGTGATGGTGCACCTGACCTTGATGATAATTGTCCTCGTGTCGCTAACCCGGGTCAGGAAGACACTGATGGTGATGGCATCGGCGATGCCTGCGATGCTGACGATGATAATGACGGCGACTTAGATGGTGCAGATAATTGTCCTTTAGTTGCTAATCCTAACCAAGAAGATTTAGACGGTGATGGCCTCGGTGATGCTTGTGATTTTGATTTAGATGGCGATGGCGATCTTCCACCCAATGATAATTGTCCGAATGTGAACAATCCCGGCCAAGAAGATCTTGACGGCGACAACATCGGCAATGCCTGCGATGATGATGCTGACGGTGATGGCGTCGATGACGTCAATGATAATTGCCCTTTAGTTCCTAATCCCGGACAAGAAGACGCTGATGAAGATGCTATCGGAGATCTTTGCGATATTAACGATGACGGTGATAACCTTCCTGATGTGAATGACAACTGTCCTTTTGTTCCGAATAATGATCAAGCAGATGCAGACAATGACGGCCTCGGTGATGTTTGTGATAATGATCCTGATGGTGATGATATTGACAACGCAAGGGATAACTGTGATTTCGTTGCAAACCCTGGCCAAGAAGATGCTGATGCTGACGGTGCAGGAGATGTTTGTGATAACGATGTTGACGGTGATAATATTCCTGATCCAAACGATAATTGTCCTGCACTTGTCAATCCGGGCCAAGAAGACCTTGATGGCGACGGCAGAGGAGATGCTTGCGATAACGACGATGATAATGACGGCGATTTAGACAATGCAGATAATTGCCCTCTTGTCGCTAATCCTAACCAAGAAGATGCTGATAACGACGGCATCGGAGATTTCTGTGATGGAGATGTGGATGGTGATGGTGTTGTTCCACCGAATGACAACTGTCCGCTTATAGCTAACCCTGGTCAAGAAGATGCAGATAACGATGGTCTCGGAGACGTTTGCGATGCCGATAATGATAACGATAATATTCCTGACAGTGATGATAATTGTCCAAATATAAACAATCCGGGTCAAGAAGATCTTGACGGCGATGGCATCGGAGATGTTTGCGACGATCGTATGGATGGCGAAGCTCCGGTTGTTCAACTCATCAATCCACCTGACAACAGCGCAACAGAACAGCATAACATTCAATTTACCTTCCGTGCACAAGATGAAGCGCGAGAAGTTTCCTGTCAATTACTTTTAGATACCAACCAAGATGATGTTTTAGAAGAAGGAGTCTTTGCGCAATTCCCAGCAAACCAAGAAAATGGAATCGTGGTCAGAGGTCTTGACGACGGACAGTATGCCTGGAACATCCGATGCCAGGATCCACTCGGTAATGTAGGAACTGCTCCGCAAAACTTTGTCTTTGTTATTGATGAAAACGCAAATCCTGAATTGGATACTGCTCCGCGTGTTACGATTGAAACTGATAAAAGCGTTGGAAAACCGCCTTTAAACGTGCAGTTTAGAGCTCGTATTGAAGGGGGCAATGGTCCTTTTACATACAAATGGGATTTCGGCGATGGAGCAATCAGCGATGATGAACGTCCACGCCACACCTATGAAAAACGAGGCGAATATAAAATTACTTTGGTTGTGCGGGACTTTGATGGAGACGCAGGAAGAGCAAGCACGCGCATTATAATCAATCCTTCCTCGCTTGAATCTGCACGCGACCTCTTTATACGAAGACTTACGGTCCTTGGCGATCTTGGACTTGATGAAGTCACTGCAGGCGATGTTGCGGTGGTTTCCTTTAACCTTGAAAATGAAGGCTTTACAGAACTCAATGATTTGAAAGTGACTGCTTCGATTCCTGAATTGGGTGTCCAAAGAAGCGCTAAAGTTTGGAAATTGGGCGTTGGTGAAGTGGAGGATAAAGAAGTCTTTTTAGAAATTCCTCCTGACGTTGATCCGGGTTTGTATGAGTTGCGTATTACCGTCACGAATCCGAATATTCGACGGGTGATTTACCGCGATCTTTACGTCTCCTAAAAGATAACTCAAACATAACTATTACAAAATATATCTTTGCGTTTTGTGCTGTTTGCATCGTGTATGCTAACCCGATATAAAGGTTACCACTGGAGAATACTCCTTCATCGAAAGGTTTAAATATGGGGTCGGTTTACTCGGTTGAAAGTGGGTGGTTGCAGAAACATACGAGATGATTACGAGACTATCATCAACAATCAAATTCATGATAACTATTGGGGGGAAGAAACCATGAACCAAAAAGGAAAACTAGGAATTGTCTACACATTCGTGATGTTATTGTTATTGGTTCTCTCTTCAATCAGCGCATTTGCCGTGCGTGTTGAAGGACCACCAGTTGATCTTCCTGATCTTCCTCGTCTTGATGACGAAGATCTGAGAGGAACCGGAAATGATATTCCTATCAAAGTTCTCTATGTTAAAGTCAACGGAGACAAGCTTGAAAATGGACGGCCGATCCGTGAAGTCTTTGAACGATCCGAAGTGCTTGACTTAGATGTTAAGATTGAAGCGACTGAAGATGTTCGAGATGTCAGTGTTCAAGCATGGATTGCAGGCGATGACAACTTCCCTATCAATGTGGTTTCACGCGCCCGCGATTATGAACAGAATGATACTGATTCCATCAATCTTCGCTTAGAAATTCCTAATATCAGCGATCAAGATCATTACCAACTGCATGTTTTGATTGCAAGCCGCGATACACGAGTTATCCAATACTCGTATCCTATCCGGGTGCAAGGTCAAGATCATGCATTCAGAATCCGAGACGTTATCTTGTTCCCAAGCGAACAAGTGCTGGCAGGACGAGCATTTACTGTTCTTGCACGTATTGAAAACCTCGGACAAAATGATGAAGAAGGAATCCGATTCACAGCAAGTATTCCTCAATTAGGAGTACGAAACTCCGACTTCCTTGATGAAGTTGAAGAAGATGATGAAGTAACAACCGAAGAACTCCTGTTACGCGTTCCACGTGATGCAAAACCAGGAATCTACGATGTTGTTGTTGAAGTCTCTTTTGATGAATTCACGCAAGCAGTACGAGCAGTACGACAAGTTGAAGTGATGAATCCTGATTACCGAGCAGCTGGTGCTGCCGGCAGTGAGGATGAACCTGTTCAACCAAAACCAAGCGGCAGAACCGTTGTTTCGGTTGGTCAAGAAAGCCACCAATTGACAAAAGGTCAGGGTGGAGCAATCTACACTTTAAGCTTAACGAATGAAGGAGCAACTGCAAAATCCTACACGATTGGAGTAACCGGTGCAGAAACCTTTGGGACCGTACAAGTTACACCCAGCAATGTAGTGATTGTTCAGCCTTCAGCTACNNGAAGAACAGGTTGCTGGTCAAACGTATTACTAAGTGATTGAAAAAATCACTTCTTTTTTCTTTTCTCCTTCTTTCTCTTCATTTCTTCATAACCTTTATAAATAATTTTTGAACTATGTCAGTATATGAGAGGTGAAACGTATTCCAAGGTTATCATCCTTCTGGTAGTTGCCCTGAGCCTTATTGTTATCTCTTTTATAGCCCTTGATTCTGGTTCTCCCACCAGTTTTAACATTCTCAATACTCCTGAGCTTGCTGTTGAAGATCAAAGCAATCAAAGCGAGAATCAATCAAAGGCGATTGATACGGTTACAGGATACACCGTCGTAGATACTGCAGATTTTGGCTTTCAATGGACCTCTCTTGAAGACCTTGCAAAGACAACAAAACCCTCGCGGTCTTTGTCTTTAGACGCAAATAATGCGAATACTCCTGGTTTTGTTCCTTTATTTACTGAAAATGACTCGCAGGCACAAGAGCCGACAGAGCCGGCGCAAGAAACTCCCCCTCTTCAACTTCAAACAGTAGAATCCTCTCCTGAGAACCCTGTATTTTCACAACAGGTTTCACAACAGGAAACAGACTCTGCTCTTCCTCCCCTTGATCCTCTTGCTCCTATCAATGAATCTGCTTTTAATTTAGAGAATGCAAGCATCAATATCACCTCTGACAGAAGGAATTGCGATACGCGCATTGCTATCGAGAACACGGTCGGTTCTACGGTTATTTCCTCATTTTCCTATGACTGCCCCCATACTCTTCTGTTCAAAAACATGAGCTATCTTGTTGAATTCAGGCGTTCAACACCCCGAGATGCTTATTTTTCTATCGGGGATATCCCCATGAATCTCAGCATCGGAAATATAGCTCCTGTTGATCTTGACCACGATGCCCAGAATGATGTTGCGGTTACCCTTACCTATGCTGTAACAGGAACTGCAAATCTCTTTTTCGAATCCATTCCGCAACTGGCTCCTGTGGAAATTCCTCCTGCCTCTGCAGAAGAAGTTCTTGAACAAGAACCCCAAGTCCAAGAAACCCTTCTCGAAGAAGAACCGATAGAAGAGAGTATATTAACAGAATCTGCTCCTGTGCAAACCCCCAATTCAGAACAAGAAGAAACAGAAGAAGCAGTTCCTGTCGACGAAGAATCTCCTGCACCTTTGGATCTCCAAGGTTTTAGTCAGCTCACACTCTATCTTATTTTAAGTATCCTGACCCTGGGAATTATTATTGCAGTAAACTATCACACTATTCACCATACCCTTCAAACCGGTTTGAAAAATGTATGGGGCGGCGACCAGCAAGATAGGTCTGGATTGTTCCAAGAACCCTTTCGATACGAAGCGATGCCGTTGAACGAAGCAGTGTTAAAATCTCTGATTAAGAAATATATCACGAAATATCAGAAGTTAGGATATACCCCTACTGCAATCAGAAAAGCGCTGGCAACTCGGTATGCTGATACCTTGATTGATAGCTCTTTTGCCGAATTGAACAAACCAACTGAGCAACCTCAACCTTTGTTTCCCGGCTTCTTGAAATCGCTTCAAAAGAAACAAACCCCGCAACAGACTCTGCAATTGATTCCACATGACAGTTTAAAACTGGAAGATCTCATCATCACCTACATCCGCAAATACCGCCGCGAAGGCCATGCCGATCTCCAAATTAAAGAGCAGTTGTTAAAACGGTACCCTCAAGAATTAGTTGACTATTGCTTTTTTCAGGCGTAAAAGGACAATGTTATATATTTTGTTATTTGTCGTCGGAGAATTCCGGAAAACCAACAAAACTCATGGATTTTTGTGGTGCCAAAAATTCGGAGAATTTTTGAGCATTTCCGGTCGAGCCGGAAGAATTACGGATGAACCAAAAGAATTCTTAGTCAGGATCAATACCGATACTGCTCAGCCTTATACGGTCCGTCTTTAGAAATATGCAGATATTTTGCTTGTTCATCGGTCAGCACATCAATCTTCACACCGATTTTTTCGAGATGGAGTCGTGCAACTTCTTCATCTAGTTTTTTAGGAAGCACATACACACCAACGGCATGCGGTTTGGTAAATAATTCAATCTGTGCAAGGACTTGATTGGTAAACGAATTGCTCATGACAAATGAGGGATGTCCTGAAGCACAGCCCAAGTTTACAAGACGGCCTTCTGCAAGCAGGTAGATCTCTTTTCCATCAGGAAAAACATATTTGTCAACCTGTGGCTTGATATTTATTTTTTTAGCTCCGCTCTTGGTGTTCAACCATTTCATATCAATTTCAATATCAAAGTGGCCGATGNNGATGTTGCAGACAATGGCCTGGTCTTTCATGGCCTTGAAATGTTCTTCGCGAATAATATCCCGGCATCCGGTTGCGGTGACAAAAATATTTCCTAGTTTTACTGCTTCTGCCATCGTTGTCACTTGATAGCCTTCCATGGCAGCCTGCATGGCGTTGATGGGATCAATCTCGGTAATAATCACTCTCGCTCCATACCCACCCAGGGCTTGTGCGCATCCCTTGCCCACTTCTCCATAGCCTGCAACGACACAAACCTTTCCTGCAATCATCACATCCGTTGCACGTTTGATCCCATCCATTAAAGATTCTCGGCACCCGTACAAATTATCAAATTTTGATTTCGTCACNNTTCTTCTGAAATTCCTTTGATTCCTTTGAGCAGCTGCGGGAATTTAGTATGTATCATCTCAGTTAAATCTCCGCCGTCGTCAAGAAGCATGTTCGGTCCGCAGACATTTCCTTTTTCATCTTTAAACTTCAGTGTTTGTTCAATACACCAGTCATATTCTTCAAGGGTTTCTCCTTTCCAAGCGAAAACCGGAATGCCTTTTTTTGCAATCGCTGAGGCAGCAGGGTCTTGTGTTGAGAAAATGTTGCAGCTGCTCCACCTCACGTGTGCTCCAAGTTCAATGAGGGTTTCAATCAGCACCGCTGTTTCAGTAGTCATATGAATACAGCCAGCTATGCGTGCTCCCTTTAATGGCTTGGTTTTGCCGTATTTCTTTCTTAAGGACATAAGGCCCGGCATTTCATGCTCTGCTATTTCAATCTCTTTTCTGCCGAGCTCAGCCAGGCTGAGATCCTTGACTTTGTAATCGCCTTTTTGGTCCATGCTGTTTTTGTCCATCGTGTGTTTCTCGAAATGCTCCTGTTTTATATAGTTTTCCTCAGCCACTCTCTCCCTGCTCTCCTAGAATTCCCGCATTGCTTTAAACTCATTAAAACGCTGTTCGATCTCTTCCCAACTGAGTTTCTGCATCCTCTTCAGGCTGAAATCCTCTGCATTAAATGATGCAAGCACCGATCCGTAAACGATTGCTTTGCGCAGGGCCGCTTCGTCCATTCTTTTTCCTTCATTTGCCTGTTGTGCAAGGTATCCTATCAATCCACCTCCAAACGTATCTCCGCATCCAGTAGGATCTTTGATAACTTCCAAGGGATATCCCGGAGCATTGAAGTGCGAGCTTTTGAAATCTTTTGAATCTTTGGTAAACAACAGTGCGCCATGCTCACCTTTTTTTATAATGACTGCTTTGGGTCCTAATGCAAGTGCTTTGTTCGCAGCCTGCAGTAAATTGACTGTTTCAAACAACTGTCGTGCTTCTCCTTCATTGAAGACCAACATATCCACTTTTGATATTGCCTCAAGTACTTTCTGTTTTTTGATGGTGATCCACAAATTCATGGTGTCCATCACAATCAACTGGGGGTTTTCTAGCTGTTCAATCACTTTGAGCTGAAGATCAGGATCATTATTGCCAACAAAAACAAACTTTGCTTTTTTGTAGGATGGCGGAAGTTCTGCTTTGAAATGCTGGAGTGCATTCAACTCGGTCTTTTTGGTTTTTGCCTCGTTCATATCATATTCGTATGCGCCTTCCCAGCGAAAGGTCTTGCCGTTTTTTTCATCAAAGACCACACCTTGAAAATCAATGCCTTTTTTTTCCAGAATGTCTTTGTGTGTTTGAGGAAAATCCTTTCCGATGATGCTGACGAGCCCTGTTTTTGCAAAAAACGAAGAAGCATAGCTTGCGTAGCTTGCGCTTCCGCCAAGCACATCCTGTACTTTTCCAAAGGGTGTTTCTACATCATCTAATCCGATGGTTCCTACGACGACAACGTTGACCATGTTTTGAGAATCTCACAATAGTATTTAAAGTTAACGAGACAGACGTTCGAATTCTTCAAGAAACTTGCTTGCAATTTGGGGGTCATGAATTATGAGGATGTTCTCGTCATTCCCTTCATCTCCCCGTCTGGTGGGGTTCATACTTCCTGTAATGACCGTTTGATTATCAATAATAAAGACTTTGTGGTGCATGAGAGAAGGGTTCGTATCTATAAAAACAGGAACACCTGCTTTTTTGAGCGCATGATAGGCGCTGTAGTCGCTCAGTTGCTGTTTTTCAAAAAGACCTTGAATCTTCACATCCTGCTTTTGTTTCTCGAGCAAAACTTTCTCCATGTTATTATCAGTGAAAGAATATGCCATGAGCGTGATACTTTCTTTTGCTTCCTTCAACTCACTCAAAATCTCTTCAGCGCAATGATCCTGCGGGCAGAAATAGGTCTCGATGACGATATCATTGTATTGCATCTTATGGTTGATATCCTGCGCCTCCTTTTGCTTTCCAAACTTCTTGTTCCAGAGCTGTTCAAATTCCTTNNTCGCTCAGATCAAAAAAGGCGCAGTTGACTGCTTTGCTTTTGTCAATCAAAAAAGCAAGCTGCGCAGTGCAGTTATCTCGTGGACAGAACAAGACGACGGGAGTTGTGGGGGTTTTTTCGATGGGAATGTGTTGAGATGATGTTGCATCTGCAACCATCAGACCTGTGATGTCCGTGATTTTGTTGGGCGGGGCGAGGATTCCTTTCTGTATAAAGAATGCAGCAAGGACTAAGATTAAAATAGTCGTGAGAAGCGCAAAGATACCTCTTTTAATCTTGTTGTCCATGCCTGAAGGAAGAAATCCTGGTTTTTATAAAG
>DUFX01000064.1 GCA_013331695.1 Candidatus Woesearchaeota archaeon | reverse complement strand
CGAGGATGGGGTATGCAAAGGCGGTATTGGATCAGTTTGTCAAATTGGTTTATTATGTTTAAGTGGAACTTGTGAGGGTGGTGTTTGTGCTGCTCCTCCTGGTGGCGGTAATGCGGATGCTGGAAAAGCAGCTGGTGAAGCTTGCGCGAACAATGTCGAGTGTTCCGCAGATTTGAAATGTGTATCCCAGGTGTGTCAAACACAAACTTGTACTGAAACAGATCCAAACAATGATCCTGTTCTTTCCGGTATTGCAACCTTGGATAATTCTGTAACTAATGATGTTTTGAAGAAAGATGAATGTGTTGAAGGTCAAAATCAAGTGAGGCAATTCTCTTGCAGTCCTCTCAGTGGTGTAAGTGCCAGTGCGGTTCCTTGTCCCCAAGGAACGACCTGCCAACTTGTTGATGATGTAGCGGTATGTCAGGCTGGTGCTCCTCCTGGCGGTGAAAAGGCGGATTCCGGAGAAGCTTGTCAACATACGATTAATTGTCAGGAAGGTTTGCGTTGTGTAGAAAACATTTGTCAAACTCAGAGTTGTAGTGACACCGATGAACAGGATAATCCTGCTGTTGCTGG
Source organism: Candidatus Woesearchaeota archaeon (assembly GCA_013331695.1). Lineage (GTDB taxonomy): Archaea > Nanobdellota > Nanobdellia > Woesearchaeales > UBA12501 > UBA12501 > UBA12501 sp10192u. The sequence goes on along the minus strand of DUFX01000064.1, from coordinate 39,600 downwards.
TATTGTAACCTTAAATAACGCCATAAGCCCAGATATGGATTTTAAAGATGAGTGTAATGCAGGTGGTCAGATTCGACAATCGCTTTGCACTCAATTTGGCACGGCTAGTTATACTCCCTTTGTTCCTTGTCCCCAAGGTACAACGTGTCAACTCAATGCTGATGGGGTTGCAGTGTGTCAGGCTGGTGCTCCTCCTGCTGGTGCTTATGGTGATCTTTGCAACGCTGACGCTGATTGTCAATTCGGATGTATTATCAATGAGCAGGTTTGCAATAAACAGAATCCTGTTGCAGGAACATTCGGCGGCGCTTGTGTGAACGGCGGCTGTACAAATTCTGCACAATTTAGTTGTTATCAAAATGTTTGCATCAACAAAGCGAATGCCGACAGGCTTAATGCTCTTCCTGGCGGCAATCTTGTGCGTGTCGATCGTGTGCTCTACTTTTTGTCTGAACGGCCTGTTCCAACCAACTTTCCACATCAGGATACTGTCGTTCGCATGGATTTTATCCCCATGGATAATCTATGCGAGGATATCAACAATCTTATCCCTGTAACGCGAAGAGATGCCAATTATTGCAGCTTTAATGTAAACCAAGACAATTATGTTCGTGCAGATGGAGGCGATGTTAAAACCCTTAACAACTACATTTTCTTTTACGTTCCCAACGACCAAGCTGTTTCGAATGTGAGAACGATCGAAATAGATGCCGGTAAAGATCCTGCTGAAGCAAAAAAGACTGGATTTCATATCTTGACCAATTCCCTTCTTGTCCCTCCTGGTCAAAATGGCTGGCAATGGAGAAAGTATTGCGAGTTCACAGAAAATCAGAATGAGATGACATGCACAGCAACAATTAACCAAAATGTGAATTTGATTATGCTCGCTCGTGCTCGCTGGGGTGCTACTTCTCCATCTGCTTACATCAAAGACATCCGTCTGAACAAGTAGGGTTCCCAAAAGCTTTATAAAGTGGTAGTTTTTCTCAGTTCGTATGGCAGTTGAAATCCTTGCATTTAACAAGTGGTCAGCACGTGATCTGGTTGTTACTGACCCTGGTCTCAAAGATTATATGGTCTTAACTCCCCGTATTGTTCCCAAGAGTTCTGGCAGATATGCAGGCAGTCGCTTTCACAAATCGAAAATCTTTATTGTTGAGCGTTTAATCAACCGATTGATGGTTCCGGGGCATCGAGGCAAGAAACATTCCAAATCCTCAGGCCGTTGTACAGGAAAACATGCGCATGCAAGTGGTCTTGTCAAGGCTGCCTTTGAAAAAATCCAGCAGAAACTCCAGAAAAATCCTGTGGAAGTCTTTGTGCAGGCTGTACAAAATGCTGCTCCTCGAGAAGAAACCATCACCATCGAATATGGTGGAGCACGCTATCCTCGTGCAGTGGAATGTTCTCCTCAGCGCAGAATTGATCTTGTTCTGCGGTATATGACCCAAGGTTCTTATCAGCGCGGTTTCAATACGCGGAAATCAGCGGTTGACTGCCTTGCAGATGAAATCATCGGAGCGTACAATCTTTCTCAACAGTCGGCTGCAATATCTAAGAAGCTTGAATTAGAGCGCCAAGCTGATGCTTCACGATAAGTTCTTGAACTTTTTCATTATTTCTATTCTTCCTTTCTCTTTAATAATAAAAATATCGACTTGATTGCATCATCTCCTGCCACGCAAAGCGTGGCCTTATCCCGCGCCAGAGGCGCGGGTCTTGTCATGACTTGTTCCCGACGCACTCTGTGCGTCGGGGCATAGCCGCGCCACGTTGTGGCGCGTAAATTGTGATGTAGCAAGAGAAATTATTTTTATTAAGTAGGTAATTTTTAAGTGAGTAATTTAATTTTTCAGTTACTTAGTATATACACTATATCCTCTACATTCTTAATCTCATCTAACCATACATCCTCCGGGGTGGGACTATGCAAGCAATGCGGCCGGATATCGAATGGGACAAGATGGAGTACACCTTGAAGAACGGAGCAAAGATCACAAGGATCAGAGAATTTGTCTCTGGCGGATACAACTTTGAGGAGTATGACGACCTGACTGATGACGAGACGGATGAGTACTATCGGTTCGATGATTATTATTAGATTATTATTACTGATGATTATTACTCAATCTCATCTCTTCCCTCAGTGGCGTGCAAGGTTCGTCTGAGCTCTCCAGAGGTGGCTTAAAACCAGAATGATTCCTATAGCAAGAGCAAGCGACTGGATGCTGTACATAATAAGCATTCTCAGCAGACTGGGTCCGAAGACGCCTTGGTTGCGGAGGTAGAAAGCTATCACTCCCACCATAATAAAAGACATGACTAAGATATTTCTGTACATTCCGTTCATGGATTAAGCTAAGGCAAGGACTATTCATAAAGTTTGTTGCCTGTTGTGTTTCCCATCCCTGTCCAATCATCTCTCCATCTCCTCCACAACATTTTTAAATATCCTCTGGTTTTTTCCAAGTAATGAACGCTCGTGCTGATATCCGAGAACATCAGGCAGGTAGTCCCCAGGTTTCACAGAGTTCTCCCGATACTTCACGCTACAATCCTCTTGTTCTTGAACCTGCAGTCTTCAACTTTTGGAAAACCAACACCACGTACGAGCAGGTAAAAAAGAAAAACGCAAAAGGAAAATCCTTCTATTTTCTCGACGGTCCGCCGTACACTTCAGGGAAGGTTCATATCGGAACTGCATGGAATAAATCTCTGAAAGATGCACTGCTCAGATACAAGCGTATGCAGGGCTTTAATGTCTGGGACCGAGCCGGCTACGATATGCACGGTCTCCCAACAGAACACGCCACAGAAAAAAAGTTAGGCATTAAGGGAAAAGAAGCCATCCTCAAATATGGTGTAGAAAAATTTGTTGTTGAATGCGAAAAGCTCTGTGTTGAAAATATGCTGATCATGAATGAAGACTTCAAGCGCATGGGCGTTTGGATGGACTTTGACAATGCCTATCAATCCATCAAAAAAGAATTTACTGAAGGCGTCTGGTTCCTCATCAAAAAAGCGCACGATCAAAAGCGCCTGTATGAAGGAAAACGGACGATGACCTGGTGCGCCCATTGTGCAACCTCGATTGCAAAGCACGAGCTTGAATACCAAACCCTCAAAGAAGAATCCATCTTCTTAAAATTCCCGGTGGAAGGAGAAAAAAACACCTTCTTAGTCATCTGGACAACAACACCTTGGACCATTCCCTTTAATCTTGCTGTGATGGTCAATCCTGAACTGCCGTATGTCAAAGCAGAAGTTGAGGATCATGAAAACAAAACAGGAAAAAAGAAGGAAATCTGGATCCTTGCAAAAGCCCTTGCCGGCCCTGTTATTCAGATGGTTGCAGGAAAAGCCTACAAGATCAAAGAAGAACTCTTGGGTAAACAGTTGGAAGGCGTTAAGTATCTGCATCCTCTCCATAAAGAAATTCCCTTTTTTGAAGAAATCAAAGACAATCCCAAGCTTCACACCGTTCTTCTCTCGTCAGAATATGTGAACACTGGATCAGGTACGGGATTAGTCCACTGTTCTCCTGGTTCCGGTCCTGAAGATTATGAAGTGGGGCACCGCAATGGGCTTCCCGCATTTAACACGCTTGATGATCATGGTGTGTTTCATCATGTGGGAAGATTCAACAACCATCAAGCAAAGGTTGACGACAAGAAATGCATTGAAATCCTTGAATCAACCGGTATGGTCGTTGCAAAAACAGAGGTGGAGCACGAATATCCAACGTGCCAGCGTTGTCACCAGCCGGTCATCTTTCGAGCAACAGCCCAATGGTTTTTTAGAGTTGAAGACCTGAAAGAAAAATTCATTAAAGAAAACAATAAAATTCAATGGATTCCTGATGCAGCATACAATGCGTTTAATTCCTGGCTGATGAATCTCCGAGATAACTCCATCACCAAACAGCGCTTTTGGGGCACGCCAATTCCGATCTGGAAATGCGATGCCTGCAGTCATTATGTTGTATTTGGCACCGTCAAAGAAATCGAGCGGGAAGCAAAAACCACACTCACGAATCTGCACAAACCCTGGATTGACAAGGTCACCTTCCCCTGCAAACAGCCGAAGTGCAAGGGAACCAAACGAAGACTCCCTGATATTCTTGATGTGTGGATTGATGCAGGCTGTGCTTCATGGAATTGCCTTGATTATCCGCAGAACACCGCAACGTTCAAGAAACTCTATCCTGCTGAGTTTATCATCGAAGGAAAAGACCAAATCCGCGGATGGTTTAATCTCCTGCACATTGCATCCATTTTGGGGCTCGGAAAACCTTCGTTTAAAACATGTTACATGCACGGCTTTGTCCAGGATGCACAGGGAAGAAAGATGTCAAAGTCCTTGGAAAATTATATTCTGCCTGAAGAAGTGATTGCAAAATATGGAGCTGACACCCTCAGATATTACACGATTGGCGGAGCAAATCCTGCGGTTGACCTCAACTACAACTTTCATGACATGGAATTAAAATACCGAAACTTAGGCATTCTCTGGAACCTTCACAAATTTATCATCGAATACACCGAAACGATCGGAAAAAATCCTGATGAGCTCGATGAAAAAACCCTGCTCAAATCCCTGGGCCTTGAAGAAAAATATATGCTTTCACGCGTCCATTCAACTGTCAAAAAAGTGACAGAGCTTTATGACCGCTACCTCATCAACGAGGTTCCCCAGCAAATCGAAGATCTGTATCTTGATCTTTCGCGGACGTATATCCATCTCGTGCGTGAAAAATCCGCAGTAGGCGATGATGCTGAAAAAGATGCAGTGTTGTATACGCTCTTCACTAGTTTTATGACGATTCTCAAACTCTTTTCAACGATTGCACCTTTTATCTCTGAGCAGATCTACCAAAATTTGAGGCAGGCTTTGGGATCAGGAGGAGAAACGAGAGGAGAACTCAAAACAGAAAGCATCCACCTCTGCTCCTGGCCGGCATACCAACAGAAACTGATCACTCTTCAGCTTGAACAGGATGTTGACAGCCTCAAACAAGTCCTGCAGGCTCTTTTTGGATCACGTGAAAAGGCAAAACTCGGCGTGCGCTGGCCTTTGGGAGAAGTCGTTGTTGCAACCAGCGACAAAGAGCTGATTGCAGCGCTGAAGCGCATGCAGCAGTTGATTTTGAATCAAGCCAATGCAAAGAAACTCGTGATTACCAACGAGCTTGCCGGCATGCGCCAGACGGTCAGGCCCAACTATGCAACGATCAAGCCTGAGTTTAAAGAATCAGTTCCTGAGATTATTGCCCAGCTCACGATTGACAGCCCTGAAACTATTCTGAGCCACATCAGAAAAGATGGGTGCCACAAAATACGTGCAGGAAGCAAAGATGTTTTGATTAAGGAAGAACATCTCGTTATTGAAAACGTTGTTCCTGAGCCTTATTTAGGAAGTTCGATTAAAATGGGCGTGGTGTATATCAATACCAAGCGGACGCCGGAGCTGGATGGGGAAGGGTATGTTCGGGAAGTCATGCGCCAGATTCAGAGTTTGCGAAAGACAGCAGGTTTGCAGAAGACTAATTTTATTAGGGTTTCCGTCAAAATGGACGCAACCTTTGTTCCTTTTTTCAAACAAGCACAGGATCTTCTGCGGGAGAAGGTGGGTGCACGGAAATGTGAGTTTACAGATAAGGACACCATGCAGTACACGGAGCGCAATGTCTTCACAGTAAAAGGCAAGGAGTTTGTGATTGGATTTGAGAGGGTGAAGTAGGAATCAGGGACCACTGGTCACCTCGTTATTCACTTATTTTCTCAGGGGGGGTACAAATTGTACATCCCCTTAGGATAGATACTCCTGGCGAAAATTATCTTACTGAACGAGAAAACCAGAAAAAGAAACCAAAACTCATTGAAGACAAACAAACTTTAAAAATGGATACTCCCCCAGATAAAGAATGATGAATCGTTGCTGCTGCGTTTGGATCCTTTTGTTTTTATTTCTCGGAGCACTGGGCATCGGTTTTATTGCAGTTGGCGAAGACCAGAATGGTTTCAGCATGCTTACGGGTTACGCGTATAAACCTCTGGTAAAGAAAGAATTCAATCAGGCCTACCAAAAGCTTGAAACACGCTTGGACCGCTTTAGGACATCAGAGCAAAAACGAACCCAAGCACCTTTGTGTGACTCCAATCTTCAGCCCACCAACAAGTTAGTTCCGAAACGGTTCTGTGATTGTTTGGCAGGCAAAAAAACCAAGGAATACTGTGAAACGACCTTTCTGAGAGGGGCTCCCGGGAAGACGAAATAAGGCGTTATAGAGCTTAACCCATCAAGCAAGGTTTATATATACCCCTTTATTCTGGCCTTTTATGACCTTCCTTTCCCATCCTGAATATCAGCATGTTGTCTTGTTGCGCCATGCTGAGACTGAACACAATGCCCATGGTATTGTGCAAGGGCACATCGATACCCTTCCTAAACGGAATGATGTTCCTGATGCACTGGTTGAAGCAGTCCTTGCTCTTGAAGCTGAGGCAGGGCCTTTGCGGGCTGTTTACACGACTGATTTGGTGCGGGGTTGTTATCCTGCCATCGGTCTTGTTCATAACATTGAAGCAAGGAAAACATCAGAAGCAAGAAAAGAAGATGATGGGACTCATTCTGTCTTTCTCTTCCTCAAGGCAACCCCTGATTTGCGTGAACGTAACCTTGGGGGTTATCAAGGTCAATCCTATGATGTTCTTATTCCCCCAACACCGGGTCAGATTGTTGACAGAGCTGTTCGACGCCAGCAACTCATCAAGATTCTCAGAGAATTAGATGATGTCCAGGTACAATCTCAAGGAGGAGAATCCCTTGCTGAATTCAAAGCCCGCATTCATCGTATTGCAGATACCTATGTGAGACCTGCTAAGGGTTATCGTATCCTCATGTCCCACATGGGTGTGCTGGACCATATGCTCGATGAATTGGGAGATCGTATGCCTACTGGTCAGTATCGCTGGGCAAATAATCTGCAGGGATATCACCTTATTTTGAAAGATAGAAACTTAGTAGAAAAACGAGACTTCACGCCAGAGATTGTCTACCCTGATGCAACTCCTGCTCCTGTTCGCTAACGAGATGAAACCATGAAAAACTCCACAAACTCCATTTCTCCTTTTGTGATTACGAAAGAAAATCTGAAACTCTATCTTGTACAGAAAGGACTCTTGAAAAAAGGAGAGCAGGCAGTCATTGTTCCTCTTGATGGGGGTTTTGTGAATCCGATCTTCCGCGTTACGAACACAACCAAAGATTTTGTTGTCAAACAAGCCATGGAATCCTCGTCGAAAATTGCAAGTTTTACAAAATTAGCAAGAGAACGAAGTGGTTATGAATTCCAGTTTCTTCGTTTGATTCGCGAACGACTCTCGCACTGCGTTCGTGTTCCGCAGGTCTTTTTGTATGATTCTGCAAACTTTATTCTGGTTGAAGAAGCAGTAACGCCTCATGCAAAACTGTATTGGAACGAGCTTCCTGAAGGGCGCTTTCATTTTGATGTTGCACACCAGCTCGGAATCTATGTTGCAGGATTGCAGAACATGAGTTATAACGATCCGGTCCTGAAGGCTCAATTTTTAGAGAATCCGGGTTATAGGGTGCGGGAACTTTCCATCATACCTGCCTTTGAAAAATACCCTCAACATCAACAACGCTTTGAAGAAGCCATGATTAAAAACAGAAAAAACGCCTGGTGCCTTGTTGATGCAGATATCACACCTAAAAATATGCTGGTGCACGACGGCACCTTTACCAAGATTGATTTTGAAATTATGCAGTACGGTGATCCTGCCTTGGACATCGGAATTGTCATTGCACACTTTTTGATTTACTGTTTTCCCCATCCGCAATGGAAAGAGGAATATCTTGCCTGTGCACAACTCTTTTGGGATGCCTATCAAAAACAGGTAGCTTTTTCGCTTCCCAAGGCCTTCTTTTGCAACATGAAAAATTATCTTGCGCTGATGATCATTGGCAGAATCGATGCAGTCAGCATTTATCCTTGGATGAACGAAAAGCAAGCTCAGGTCAGAGTAGCTGCTGTTGAGATTTTTGATACCGATGTGAAAAACATTGATGAGATTGCGGCGATTGTTTGGAAGTATATCTGAAAGGATTACACTGCATTTTGCTTTATCCACTCGTACGTCTCTTTCAATCCGTCTTTTAACGTTGTCTTGGGGCTCCATCCTAGTTCTTTCTTTGCTTTCGTGTTGGAAAGTACACTGCGTAGGATTTCTCCTTCGTTTTGATCCTGCTTGATGAAGCTTCCTGAGCTATGGATATTTTTGAGTATGGCAAACGCTTCAGCGAGGGTTGTTTCCTGTCCTGTTCCGATGTTGACTGTTACACGATCTCCTTTTGTCAGTGCAAGGACATTGGCTTCAACAATATCGCGGACAAACACAAAATCCCGCGTTTGTTTTCCGTCTCCAAACAGAACACAGGGTTTATTGGTCAAGAGTTTTCTGATCCAGTGCACCAGCACGCCATTCTGTTGTCGCGGCCCATACACATTGGCGTAGCGGAAGATGGTATAACTTAAGGGATACAGGCGTGCATAACACATGATGTACAGCTCTGCTCCATATTTTGAAACCCCATACGGAGAAATGATGCGCTTTTCCGCATCTTCTTGAATCGGAAACTCGCTTTGGTCGCCGTACACCGCCGCTGAGGAGCTGAAGATGATTTTTTTAACCCCGTATTTTCGTGCATTTTCAAGAATATTAATCGTTCCTCCGATATTGCAGTCAATGGTTTCATTCGGGTTTTCGAGGGACTGCTTCACATCGGTCTGTGCAGCATGATGATTGACCATATCTGGCTTCTCTTTTTCAAAAACAAGATTGAGCTCCTTATCTTGAATATCCATGGGATAGAATTTGACTTTGGAGTTGATGTACTGCTTTTTTGCTGAACGGTCAACCACCACAACCTCATGGCCAACTTGCAGGTAGGCATCCACAATATGGCTTCCGATAAACCCCGCTCCCCCGGTAACTAAGATCTTCATAGGCTTCAGAATCACAAGGGGCTATTTATGTTTTTTGATATCAAATCGTATATCCCTGCTTCTCTTCATAACTTCCTGCTTCGTTTCAGCAGTTTCTTGAGCTTCAGGGCATAGTCCGTAAAACTCTTGTTGGTTTGGTCAAGCTTCTTTTTTGACCACAGTTCCGGATCTTCCTGCTCAAGTACATGGATATGTTTGAGAACCTCACTTCGCTTTTCAGTGTCAAGACTGAGTTTATGGGGAAGCATAATCTTGGCATTTTTGCCCTTCCTACTCGCCCTCTTTTTTGCTTTTTTGCTCATGGTTGTCTTGTGCACACTCTTTTCTTTCTATTCTTTTTTTTGCTCTTTTTGCACCAGGATAAGGATATTGCCTCTCCCTTTTTTAATTTTTTTGATTTTTTTCTGCTGTTCAAGGTCTGCGATCAGGAGGCTCATCTTGGCTTCTGAGAAGGGAAACTGCTTCCTGAGCTCTTTTTGGGTGGTTCTTCCGTCCTGCTGTTTCATAAAAGTGACGATCTTTTGCAGGGAATCATCTCCTGTATATTCTCGCTCTTCACTCCCTTCTGCAGATTTTTCTGCTTTCACTTCTTTTTCTTCTTTCACTTTTTGGGTTTCCCCTTCTTTTGTTTGCCTGTTTTTTACCCCGGATTCTGTTTTTATTTTTCCTGCTTGTTTTTTCATGAGCATGTAAAAAACCATGAGGACGATGATAAATAAGATAAAAATAACTCCCGATATAATCCAGGTAAGATACGTGCGTTCTCCGTTGATAAGCTCTTCATTCATTTCAAACTCGGTTCCTGCAAGGAGTTCATCTTCATCTTCAAACGTGGGAAACAAGAAGAGATCAAATACATACGTTCCCTCATCTTCCTTCACGGTAATCTTTTCTTCTGCTTTTAAAATAGTAACACCCTTTGCAGTATATGCTTTAATCCTGAAGGTTCCTGCAGGTATCGTAAAGGTATAGGTCCCGTTCTGAGAAACGACGCGCTGTTTTGGCTGGGTGTCAATCTCAACAACCGTGTTGGAAAGCGGTTCAAGGCTGACATCATAGACCATGCCTTTGATGGTTGCTGCTTGAGTAACTGGCAGGATCATACCTAAGATGAATAATCCCATTACCAACAAAAGTGTTCTTTTTGTACCTTGGTTCATAGCAATCGCCTTGTCACCTGGGCGGGTCTGCGTATAAAAAGATATCGAACAGCCCGGTACGCATCTCCTTAATAAAACGTAAGATTAACAATTCAAAACATTAAAGAACTGTTATTTGATCTTATTTTGGATACCTTGACTCTTATAAAGCTTCGTAAAGCATTACTGCAACTAATAAACCTTACTCGTAAAGCTTTCTGCAAGTATCTTTATAACATTCTGAGACCTATAATGGCGTAGGTGGTTTTGAAATCCTTTGGAAATTTTTTGTGATGGTCAAAACAAATCAAATCAAAATAACAAAATTAAATCAAAAATAAAACAACCCAATCAGGTGAGTAAACATGACAACAAGTTTAGCAAACTTTGGCCTTGGACTCCACAAGAGCATCAAGAAGAGTATTGCTGTGATTCTTTTGGTCGTAATGGTGATCAGTATAGTTCCTCTCGCTTTTGCTGAGCGGGGAGATGAACGGGGGCGAAGCGACGTGCGTGTCAATTCACGTATGGCCATTCGTGCATCCGCATCTGCAGATGATGACACCGATAAAAATGGCGATCGTGAAGATGATGACGATAATCGTGTTGATGTTGCTGTTGAAGATGAAACACGACTCCGTGCTCGTGGACGTGGACGATCTCAAGAAAGATCCAGATCCGAAAAATCCATAATAAAATCTCCCATGATGCCTCCTGGCCAATGGAGAAAAGAATATTTCCATAACCAAATGAAGGAAAATCATGACGAGCTCAGGGAAGTCTATGATCAATGCGCTGCTCAATGCACCACGGGCGATCAAGACTGTCAGCACACATGTCAAACATCGCTTCAAGATAAATATCAAGAGCTTCGAGAACAGATGATGCAGAAGATGGAAGTATATCAGCAGGATTTTGTCAACACCCTCCCTTCCTGGCAGGAATCTGGACAAGAAGGTCTCTGGATGCCTCCTGAAATGATGCCTCCCGAAGTCATGGAGAAAATTATGGAAGGGGATGTCTTTGCAGAGGATCTTACAGGATCTACAGATGCGGAGACACGCGTACGCATCAGAAAACAGATCAAGGGTCAAATGAAAGCAACCTTACCTGCTTCTGATGAAGCATTCGAAAAAACGCGCAATGAACTTGAAGAAGCACGCAACAACTATCAGCTTGCACGCAAGCATTACGAAGAAGCCCAACAACGCTTTGCTCAACAAAAAGGACGCTTACAGGGATTGCATGATGACTTCAAAGTCTGTGAAAAACAAAGCAAAAAAGGCGACACTGAATCGAGCGAATGCGGAGAAACGCGAAAAGAATTCAACAAGGAATCTAAAGAGTTTTTGCTGAAAACTGCAGAGCTTGTTTACGAAGCAGTGAACAAAGTGAAACAACGTATCAGCATGTCTGAAGAGTTGACTGCAGAGGAAAAGCAGAAGATGCTTGAAATGTTTGAACAGCGTATGAAAGACGTTGATAACGCTGTTGTTGTTGTGAAATCACTTGATGAACCAACACCTCGAGAAGAGTACCGCAAGGCTGCCAAAATTATTAAAGAAACCTTGCAGGGCATCCGCTTCATGCTGAAGCAGAATGTGGGTGTGCTTGCTGAGGCAAAACTTGGCAATATCATCAGTCATCTTGCAAAACTCAAAGAACAGTTTGAGGCAAAACGAGACAAACTTGCTGAAGATGGGAAAGATACTGCTTCGCTTGACAAATCTCTGAAAGAATTTGACAGCAATGTCAAGCTTGCCCAAGATTTGTACCTTGATGCACAGGTCAAATTCAAGCAGGCTAAGGAAAAGCAGTCTCCTGAACTTGTGAAGGAAGCCCATGAACTCCTAAAAAAATCAAGATATTATGTGAAAGAAGCAAGAAATACGCTTCGCAGCATTGTGAAGGAGTTGAAGAATCAAGGGGGCATGCCTTCAGTGATTGTACCTATTCCGGTGCCTTCCGGTTCAGCACCTCAGGATGTTATTGTTGAAGATGCAGAAGAAACCGAAACGGGTGCAAGTGCAACCGTAACGTCTGAGACCGAGTCTGAAACCGAGGTAGCTGCAACGAGTGGCTAAACCACTTTTTTTATTTTTTTTCTTGTTTTTCCTTTTTCGTTTATTTTTATCTTACTACTCAGTATACCTCAGTATAATACCACTCAGTATAACACCATCTATCACCAACCCACAGAAAGCCGATGAAGCCTGGCAAACAGGCTTCTGAGGTTTTTTCTCTCGGAGTTCGTGTCGTTGAAAAATCTGTTCAAAAAATTTATATGTAAGTTCATGTAGCCAGACTTAATATATCTTTAGAGAGGTGCTTTATGTATGCAAAATTACTTGGTTTTATAAGTATCTTGATTATCATTTCCCTTGTCTTAGTTGCTTGCACAAGCAATCAACCTGCACAAGATTCAGAGCAACAAAAGGATGCTGATGATGCAGTTTCTTTGCCTGCAACAGGAGATGCAGCGCTTGACGAGTCTCTTACCGTTGTCAACACTGTCAAAGATGATGCTGAAGAAGACGACACGGATAAACTCCTTCAGGATTTAGAAGAAGTTGATGCGTTGTTGGATGAGATATGATAAAAACGGGATATAAACAGAACAACTAAAAAGCAAATCATTAAACCAGAAAAACTTTGTGCTTCCATCGCACAATCTCTATTTTTTCTCCTGTTTCATATTTCTTTTTTTCCCCCACTGCTTGATTTGCAATCTTGACCGGCTGGTAGTCTGCATCAAGCACTTCAACATGCGGATAGACTTTTGCAATGGTTGTTTTTTCTCTTGGCAGGATGATCAGCTCCTGATGATGCAGACTCCGTTCATCAAGGTTATACCTAAATGCTGTCTTTTTCTCATTGATGATATCAAAACAATTGACCAGTTTGCCGAGTTGGGTAACTTTCAAAAGCTTACCCTGGTGGTTAATGACATCTCCTCTCTTAAACGGCGGTGCTTTGAAATATACATTGACGCGATACAGCTGTTTGCTGGTGAGTTTGTTCTGCGTGAAGAGCTGGGAGCTGATCTTGAGGGTTCCTCCAAAGCGCTCTTGCAGTTTATTCCCCATCGTTGAGAGGAAAGTTTGCGAAGTCACATAATAATCAAAACCTTGTTTGGCGGGAACTTTCTTGTTGATATAGACTCCTCGTTTTTTTGCCTGTTCGAACACCTTGTCAACAAATTGCATGACTTCATCGTTGGGGTCTCGTATCTGCAAAATCCCCTCAAAGTACTGCGTTTTTTCGATGCCGCAGTGCGGACACACCGTAAAATATATTTTGAAAGGGATTTGATACTGCTCATCCTGCCGCGGTCTTTTGACGGTGATCTGCACACTGCAATCTTTTTCAGCAGGCGCCATATGCACCTTGATTTCCACATCCTTTTTCTGAATCTGTTCTTCAAACGTGATGTTCTTCAGCACGAGTTTCTTCAAAAGCTCCTCCCTCGTTTTCATCTGTTCTCGTTTGAGGCTTTTCCAATCCGATCCGTATTGGTAGCGGTCGCACCGCATGCAGAAATGAATAGTCTTGTCCTTGATATGTTCGATTGCAGGATGTCGTTCTTGATCGCACCGACTACAAAAATCCCCAGAAATTTCATTTTTTCCGCATTTTGGGCAAAAGTTTACCATATCGCTTCAAAGAACTTGTTATTCCGCAATATTTATAATACTATCTATTTAAAGCAGGTCTGATGAGCTCTCCATTCGTCGAAAAAAGCAAGCATCTCTTGAAGCGCTTTTTGCATTTTGTTTGGGAAGAAGACTCCTTATCGAGCTGGGTTGTGAACATCATCCTTGCATTCGTGTTGATTAAATTTATTATCTATCCGGGTCTTGGTTTTATCGTTGGAACGCAGTTTCCTATTGTTGCGGTGGTGTCCGGCAGTATGGAGCATCACCCCTCTTCATTCAGCGGCTGGTGGGATGACCGCAAGTCCTGGTATGAAGCGCATGCGATTCCTTCTGAGGCCTTCCTGGAATTTCAGCTCCACAATGGCCTGAAAAAAGGCGACATTGTTTTCATCCGCGGGAAAAAATTACACAATATTAAAATAGGGGATATTCTTGTCTTTCGTTCCAAACTGAAATCTGAGCCGATTATTCATCGTATTGTAAGCATTGAGCGGGAAGGGGTGGCTCAAGAAGGCGGGGCCGAAGAACAAATTTATTTTACAACCAAAGGGGACAATAACGATGACAGCTATGCCTTTGAACATCGGATTCGCAAGGATCAAATCATTGGCGTCGCATCGTTCCGTATCCCTTATCTGGGCTACCTCAAAATTGGATTTGCTGCTATGCTTAAACTGGTTGGAATAGGATAATCAGAATAGGAACAAAAGTAGGAACAAGCGTAGGATACGCTGTATGGGGGCGGGATAATGTTTTGTCCAAAATGTGGAAGTCTGTTGAAGCCAAAACGCGACGACGGAAAACGGATTATGATCTGCAGCTGCGGTTTTAAAGAAGGCAATGTTGCTGTTGCAAAAATTAAAGATGTGGTCAAAGAAGGCAGGGGTCTTGACGTTGTTGATGTCGAACAAGGCGAGACGCTTCCTCTTACCGACTCAATTTGTGAAAAGTGCAGACACACCAAGGCCTATTACTGGCTGATCCAAACACGAGCAAGCGATGAACCCGAAACGAAATTCCTCCGCTGTCAAAAGTGCAAACATACCACGCGGGATTATAGCTAAGCAGAATCCTGGGGAGGATTCCGAGGCTTTGCTTGTTCGTATGCTTCCCGGAGCCACACTTTCTCTTCTTGTTAAGCCAAATGCTCATAAGACTGAGATTCTCGGATGGGATGCATCGCGGAATGCACTGCGTGTTGCTGTTGCTGCAAAACCTGAAGATAACCAAGCAAATAAAGAATTGATACGCTTCTTTACGAACAAGCTCAAGAAACCGGTTGTTCTCATCAGCGGGGCAAGAAGCAAGATAAAAGTTTTGCGGTTTGTTTGAAAACCCAAGACCCAATCTTGAACAAACTTTATATAGAACGTCTGCGATAAGAGATGCAACATCGGTGAGGTGATGGATTGTGAAAGGATTTATCAAAAGCAAGCGTACCGTAAACGGCGTATCGAGTGGCGAGATTAAACCCTACCGGGGCGGCCGTGATGTTAAATATTGGGGCGCTACAGGAGACCTCAGGGTAGATCAGCCTGTTGATTTTGAAACGTTTGGCAATGCAGAAGCAAAAAAGTTCTTAGATGAATCTGCCGAATTCCCTATCGCTAAATCACTCAATGGAAAACGCCTGCCTGTGCGTGGATTGAGAAAACAATTTACCAAAGGTCAGAGTTAAAGTCAGCATTAAAAAACGATGCTCGGTGAATGACTATGCCTAAAGGTGTTATTGGTACGATTCGTCAAGAGAAGGCCGGTGTTTCAGGTCTTATCAAATCTGAGTTAGGACCTTCTTTCAGATTCTACAACTTTCCTGGAAAAGTAGATCCCGGAACCAAGGTCGATTTCAAGCTCTACAATGACAAAGAGCTCCGTGGAATGTCCGGCAAATACGGGATTGTTCGGGAATTGAATGGAATCAAACTTTCTAAACCCCGCAAATAAAAAAAGTAAAAGAATAAAGAACATAAAAGACGAATACAGAAGGTAAAAGAAATCACTGCCGGGTATTTTTGCGTATCTATCACCACTTTCCCCAGCAGTAAAAATTAGAGTATGTTTCTTTGTATGTTTCTCAAGTCATACTGGTTTATATTGTTTGTTGTCTTCAACTAGCAAACTTTATAAAATCCCTGCGTTTGCAATGTTTCAGGAGGGGAAATATGACGGGTCAAGAAAAACAACAACGCAACGCAATATCACCTGTACTGCATGCTCCTTTTCTCAAGCGTTTTGCATCCATTCAAAAGAACGATCCGGAAGTTTACTCCATTTTATTGGCAGAACTTGAACGCCAGGAATATACCCTGGGCATGATTCCTTCTGAAAATTATATTTCTCCCACTGTGCTCGCAGCAGCAGGCTCTCTTTTTAACAATAAATACGCAGAAGGTTACAGTGGAAAACGCTACTACCAAGGCAATGTTAATATTGACAGCGTTGAAACCCTTGCCATAGAGCGGGCGAAAAAAGTGTTTGGCGCTGAGCATGTCAATGTGCAGGCATTATCCGGCAGTGCAGCAAACATGGCCATTTACTTTGCCATGCTGAATCCCGGTGATACTATCATGGGTCTTCGTCTGGACATGGGCGGGCATTTAACGCATGGCCACAATGTGAACTTTAGCGCCAAGTTTTACAAACCCACGCAATACACGGTTGAGAAAGACACGGGTTTGATCAACATGGATGCGGTGCGCGAGCAGGCGCAGAAAGAGCGTCCGAAAATGCTGGTCTCTGGAGCAACGGCTTATCCTCGGATTTTTAACTTTAAAAAATTTCATGACATTGCATCAGAAGTGGGAGCCTACAGCATGGCTGATATTTCTCATATTTCGGGTCTGATTGCAGGAGGTGCTCATCCCAGCCCTTTTCCTTTTACTGATGTGGTGATGACAACGACGCATAAAACGTTGCGAGGTTCTCGAGGGGCTTTGATCATGTGCAAAGAAAAGGATCGTCTTGATACAGCCACACCTTCTGCAGATTCCAAAAAATTAAGTCTTGCCCAGAAAGTTGACCGTGCTGTTTTTCCAGGACTGCAGGGAGGTCCCCATGAGCACATTATTGCAGCGCACGCAGTTGCGCTTGGCGAAGCATTACAGCCGTCATTTAAAATCTATGCTCAGCAAATTGTGAAGAATGCAAAAGTCCTTGCCCGTACGCTGATGGACCAAGGAATCAAGCTGGTGAGCGACGGAACGGATAATCATCTGATTTTGATTGATTTGACGCCTTTCGGTGCCGGCTTGGGAATGCAGGGTGCTGTTGCACTCGAACAGGCAGGCATCGTTGTCAATAAAAATACCATCCCTTACGATCCTAGTACACCCTTCAAACCGAGCGGAATCCGCCTCGGAACACCCTGTTTGACGACGCGAGGCATGAAAGAAGAAGCAATGAAGCAGATCGGCGAATGGATTGCTTCGATCTTAAAGGATGCCAAAAATGAACAGCTCAAACAAACCGTGAAAGCAAAGGTTCACGTTCTCTGCGAACAGTTTCCTTTTTATACTCATGCCGAATAGGCATCAAAGGGGTATAAAAAAACGCATAAAAACGCACATGCCAAAAATAAACGAAATCCTCAATCGGTTCAGCAAAAAAGAACTGCAACGTTTTGCGATTTATATCTCTATCATTTTTCTCCTGCTTGTCGCGTTGTTATTCAACAAAGCAGTCTTTTTTATTCTTGGATTTATGGTTGCCAATGTGATTGTGGGAATCCTGCTGATTCCTCTGCGCTCGATATTCTTTTCATTGAGCTTGGGTCTGCTTTCTGCAGTAACCTGTGGTATGGCTTTTGGCGTCAGGGCAGGATTTTTTGCTGGAATTTTAGTAACGATCCCTAAACTTATTGCTCAGGGGAATATCGGGATCTATTCGATTCCTCCTGTGATATCATATGGACTTACCGGTGTCTTGGGAGGTCTGTTCAAGGGATTTGGTGTAGAAGGTATATTCACTGTTGGTTTGATTGCAACCATCTTTCACAATCTCTTTACCGGCCTGACGATTGGTCTGTTGATGGGCGGCGGATGGGGAAAGAATCTCTTATTTTGGGCAACGAATATTCCGTTTAATTTGTTTTTGTTCTATTTTATTGCCCCCTATCTACTGAGGGTGATGATGTGAGTGATACGTTTGATGGAGGGTGCATCACACTTTGATATCCTGCTTCAATTCCTTCTCTGAACTCTTGAAATGTTTGATAACGATCTTGCGGGGCATATGCTGTTGCTTTTTTTACTGTTTCGATCCAGTGCGGATATATTTTTGCAAGCCAGTCTTCAGCAGGTGCAAAGGCTTTTTCAACCGTTTCGCGATCTTCACTCATTTGGTTGCGTGAAATAACCATAGAAAGCGTCATGAGACTATGAAAGATCAGTCCAAGTTGATAGATACTCGAACGTACGTCATACCACGCCATACTCTGCGTTTCAGGTGCTCGATATTCGGGTGTGTTTACCTTTGCAATTTGTTCGATGGTTTCGACATCTGCACTAAGGGGGAGCAAGAAATCCAAGTCTGTTGCAATCAGACCCCCGTCTTCTCCCACCAATACATTCTCGGGCTTCCAATCTACTTGTAAAAACCCTAAACTTTCCAATGCTTCAGCACTCTCAAGAAGATCATGCATTTTTCTGACTATTTCTGCAGGACCAAAATACGTTGGGCCCCATTTTGTTTTTGGAGAAGGTGCAACATTCGGATCAGTTCTTATGGTATACTGTCTGTTTGCTTCTTTCTGACGTTCTGCAAGCACCTGAAAAAGGTCAGCAGGTTCTCTTGCGAAGATCTGGTACGGAAGTCCTTTTCCATCTCTTCCATACTCATACATCCTTACGATATTGAGATGCCCTGCAAGTTCTTCGGTTGCAAGACGACTAAAACGATCAAAGTAGGCATAAAACCAATCTTTACGTATTTTGGGAACCCGCAGCACTGCAGATACTTCTTTTCGTTCCCCATTTCCCTTTTCTTTCCTTTTGGGAGAAGTATATCTTCCATTGAGATAACACGTGTTCCAATTTCCTTCCAAAAATGCTAAATTCTGCAAAGTAAATTGTCCGCCTGCTTCTGTTGTCAAAACAGGAGGTCTCAGAGCCTGAGCGAGTCTTTGGAATCTCGTTGTTTCTCCTTGTGCAGTCTTTCGTTGGTCCGATTCCAGACGGTCAAGAAATGCATCAATGCAGTTTGTTTCGTATCTTCCGTAGGTCATGGCACCCCAAGTAAAGCAGGAGTTCTTAAGCCTTTCTGCCACCACAAGCAATATAAAGCGAAAAAGGATACAGGTCCCTATGGCAACGAAAGTTGTGACGAGTTTACTGATTGTCATCTACGGAGTCAATAATATTGGCAAGACAACGCAGGCCCAAAAACTTGTTGATTGGCTCATAACCCAGGGTTATCAAGCAGAATATCTCAAATATCCTATCTACCACAGTTCAACAGGAAAGCGCATTAGCAGTATTCTCCGAGAAGGCAAAGAGCCAGACATTAGCGAAACAGATTTTCAAACGATTTATTATGAAAACCGAAAAGAATTCGAGCCTGAGCTGAAAACAAAGCTGGATGCAGGCATCATGATTGTTGCTGAAGACTACATCGGAACCAGTTTAGCATGGGGTTCTGCAAAAGGTGCCGATTATAAATATCTCAGAAAATTGAACAGCAAATTGATTCAGGAAGATCTTGCTCTGCTGATGGACGGCGAACGTTTTCTTGCAGGAAAAGAAGCGCATCATCTCCATGAAGATAATGAAGCATTGATGGCCAAGGTGCGTGAGATTCATCTGCGCGTTGGCAAAGAGCTGGGATGGAAGATTATTCCCGCAAACCGGCCTGTTGATGCGGTGTTTGAAGATCTGAAAAAAGAAGTTCTTGCTCTCTTACAGAAGAAAGAGAAAAAATAGAGCCTTGGGAAATCCAAAACAACCCTCGGCAAGTAATCGTCTTTAACTATTAATTATCAAGATTCTTGACAACGTCAAGAGACAGTTCAGATTCTTCTTGATGCGTTTCATCAAAAAAGAAACCTAACTTCTTACACCCTTTTTGAGCATTCCATCCTATCATACGCACAACCCCCTCATTTTTTTGATGGAAACAATTTCAATAACTCAATAAACTACCTTCTCTTTCTTCCTTTCCCGTATTTAAATAGTTTTGGTACTTCAAGAAAGTGAAACTATGCTATGTATCTCGAGTATCCTATTTGCTACCTTCCTGTATGCCCGTATCCTCCTTCTCCACGCTTGCTTGCATCTGTATGATCAAAATCCTCTACTTCTTGGATTTCTGCACGTTCTACACGTTTTAAGACCAGCTGTGCAATGCGATCTCCCCGTTTCACTTCATACGATTCATTCCCATGATTAATTAAAATTACTTTAATTTCTCCCCGAAATCCTGCGTCAATGGTTCCGGGCGTATTCACAATACTCAATCCGTGTTTGAATGCTAACCCTGAACGTGGTCGTACTTGCACTTCATAGCCAATAGGAATTGCAATCTTTAATCCAGTTGCAAAGGGTTTTCGTTCTCCTGGAGAGAGCATGCTGCTTTCTGCTGAATAAATATCAAGCCCTGCATCAGAATCAAAGGCATAGGCAGGAAGCGGAAGTTCTTTATCAGTTCTTACCATTTTTATCGGAATCGGTTCATGCATGCTTTTGCTCCTCACTTTTTCTTCAACTTCTTCATTTTTTTGCAACATTCACAAAACTTTGTGCATTCTCTTCAAGGATCGCTCCTGTTTTTGCGCAGATTTTCATGTTCAACGTTTCCATGGTTTGGGAAACATACGTAATATTATAGACCTGTCCGATGGGCAGATGTTGCAGGACAATGAACTTTTTGATGGGTGTGCTTTTGGGATATTTTGTTTTCTGGCAGTGCTCAGCAGTTTCCAAGGCCTGTGCAAGGGTCGTGATCACTTCTTCCTTGCTTAGGGGAAGGATCGGGGCATCATTTTGTTTCAACACTTCTTCAGGCTTGCTTACAATAACCTGTTTTTCTGTTATTCGAAAGGTGGTAATGGTTTGATCAGGATTGCAGTATCCGATATCAATAATCATACCACGATACTGTGTATCGATAAAGACATGGGCAAGGTACGACTCTGTATTCTCCTGTTTCCACACTTTAAAGACATAATCATGTTCAAGCTTTGAGCATGCTTCAGCAATGGTCATCATGATCTCGGTTTCCTCCCTCTGTTTTTATAATGTTTTTCTTTTGTTNNCCAAGTCCTGGAGAGGATACTACTATACTCTCTTCTTTCCGATCTATTCTTTCTCCTGCCGACTTTTATCGATCGTTACAAACAGGTCCTGAAGGCATTGCACTTGCAGTCTACCATGGTTCTGATGCGTTTGTGTTTGGCGGAAAAACACGGCCTTTTGAATTGGGTGAGTATTGTTTACACCGTGGGTTTACAACAACAGACTATGGCACCCTGCCGCGTGACCATGTTTTAATTCCCAGCGTCATGTACACTCGTTTATGGCTTATGGGTGTTCCTCTTGATGATGTTCAACACCGTCTTGTTGAAGGTTTAGCACTTCCTGAAGCACAGATTGTTCCTTTTAATCACAACGGATTCCAAGATCCTGAAAGCGGATTGTTTGGAGATTTTTCAGTTGGCAGTCCTCTTGAATTTGCTTTGATGTTTGAACATCATCTTTTGCTTACGCATAAAACAGTTTCACGAGGAACCTTAGACTGGGANNATACTAAAGTATCTATAATTTTATAAATACGTGCTCAATGCTGAGGCGCTATGAGTAAACATGCACGGATGAAGGAAAAGGAAAGAAGACGTCAAGAATTTACTCGTGCACATGCGTTCAAAGATTCAGCCGCTTACAAAAAAGGCCCAAAACCAAAGGGATATCGTTCTGCACTTTATGAAGTTCGTGAAGTGAAAATCTCTGATTCAGGTCGTGATGCTGATGTTGCAGAACCTCCAAAACCTCGAGATTTTCAAACTTATGACTCATCTCGCGGATATTCTGCACCAGAACCGGTACGATCTTTTACACCGCCTCACTCTCCACTTGAATCTCGTGTGAGTTCTGTGGATGTATCTTCCCTTCCTCCGCTTCCTGCAGATGGGGGTTTGGAGTTGTTGTTCGTTGACTCTGATGGGGGAGAATTTGTTCTGATTGGGGGGAGAAATATAGGTCTTAGTATGGATCATATTATCGGTGCATCAGCATCTACCTACGTGGTGAAAGATTTTACCACAATCCTTAATCGTCAGTATATCTCTGGCGGCGGGATTTCTTTCGGTATCTCTCTCAGGAGTTTGCTTAGTGTTCCAGACCATAGGGTTCGTTCCCAGTATGATCTTAAGGGTACAGATGTGAGTCTTGCTGACTTTGCAAGTTTGGCTTCTCCTTCTGCTTTTCAACGTGCTGAACGGTATGTTGCCAAAGCCTTGAAAGAAGCAGCAGAAATCGATGCTCGTGCGCAACTTTCTGGCCAACGTTCCTTACCTTCTCCTGCATCAGCCTATGTTCCTCTTGATCCTGATCCTTCAGGAGTGTATTGTGTGTTACACAATATAAATACTGAAGGGCTTTATGTTTTCCTTGACACTAGGACATTGCCGGGTGCATCTTCAGGAAGCGTAGTTGCATCAAAACGATTTTTTGAAGAGCGAGGAATACGCAGCGACGACGTTCCTCCTGAATTAAAAGATGTCTGGTCTCACCACTCACCCCTCCCATTCAAGTTTGTTGATTGTTATGACCTTGATATCGACGGAGGTTTTGTTTCTACTATTCGCAACGGTGTTGAACGTATCTTTGGCGCGCCTCAGCACCGTATTCTAAGTTTTTCTTATGAACAACCCCCAGGTGTCGATGCTTGGTTTAGTGATCTTGATGACCGATCCAATCATTCCACACTCCGTGACCTCGTTATCAGATACACTAACTTAGCACGACAGACTGGCAGAACTGTTTTTGAATGAGCATCACCTTTTTATAACTCTTATGCTTCTTCCGATGCATGAACTTCACGAACTTCCCTGATCAATCCCTCATCGCGGACTTCCACATGCACTCGAAATATGCACGCGCGTGTTCTAAAGATTTAGACATTAAAAATATTGAAACCTATGCAAAACTCAAAGGCCTTAGTATCGTTGGAACAGGAGACTTTACCCATCCGAAATGGATTGAAGAATTAAAGCGGGATCTCACACCCAACACAACGGGAAAAACAGGAATCTACGAAACAAAAACAGGATTCCCTTTTATCTATCAAACTGAGATTTCACTCGTGTATTCACAAGGCGGCAAGGGTCGAAGAGTCCATCTCATTGTTCTTGCGCCCAGCCATGAAGTTGCTGTGCAGATCACTGACCAACTCAAAAAACATGGAAGAGTTGACTATGATGGCAGACCGATTTTTGGAATGAGCTGTATCTCGTTTGTGGAAGAAATGATTCAGATCAGCAAAGAAATTGAAATTATCCCCGCACATGCCTGGACTCCTTGGTTTGCATTGTTTGGTTCCAATTCAGGATTTGATTCGATCAAAGATTGCTTTCAAGATCAGCTGAAGCATATTCATGCNNATCAATCTGGTTTCTTTTTCAGACAGCCACAGCTATTGGCCTTGGCGAATGGGAAGAGAAGCAACAGTCTTCAGTTTACAAAAAGAAATCTTGAGTTACATACAGTTGATCAAAGCCATACGCACCGGAGAACAGTTATGGGGAACAATTGAAGTCAATCCTAACCTTGGAAAATATCATGCGACAGGCCATCGCAACTGCAAGGTCTGCCTTTCTCCAGCAGATGCTCTGAAAGTCAACAATATCTGCCCGCAATGCAGATCAAAACTTACCGTGGGTGTTGATCAGCGTATTGAAGCCCTTGCAGATCCTGATCGTCCCCTTGGCTTTAAACCAAAAAACGCAAAAGAGTTTGCGTCTCTGATTCCCCTTTCAGAGCTGATTGCTTCTCTGTTTGGGAAAGCAGTTGCGAGCAAAGGTGTTTTTGCAGAATATCACAAACTCATCAAAGCGTTTGGTTCGGAATTTAATATTCTTCTTTCCGCATCGAAACCCGAGCTTGAATCATACACAACTCCCCAACTTGCCGACGTCATTCTGCTGAACCGCGAAGGAAAAATTGAAGTAAAACCAGGCTATGACGGCGTCTATGGGGTTCCTTTGGTTCCTGGCGGGAAAGGGTGCGTGTCTTCGGAAGAAGAACTCGATGTCAAAAAGAAAATTCCTCGCACCCAACGTGATGCAAAACAGAAAGGTTTAGATGACTTTTAGAATCTCTTACAAGAGAAGATAAAGAAAAAAAGAAAAACAAAAAACTCTTATTTTCTGATCTATCGTCGACGTCGTGATGATTTTCGTTTCGAAGCACTACGTCGTGAAGATCGTTTTCGTGAAGAACTTCGCGAACTTGAACTTCGTGAAGCGCTTGATCGTCTTCGTGCTGCCATTTCTTACACCTCTTTTTTGAAATTTTTAATTATTTATTCTTATATCTCTCATCTTTTATAAAGGTTTTTGTTTTTTTTGAAAATGTTCCGCTTTTTTCTGTTTTTCACTGAGAATGATAGAAACGCTTTTATATCCTTGTTCTTTTTGTCATCGTCATGGCTTTCCGTCTCAATCGTGAAGTTGAAGATCTGTTTATTACAAAAATCCTTGAAAAACGCGAGCTCCACCATCTTGACCGCGAGTTCATGCTCGGCAAAATCAGCCTCTACTGCGAAAAAAATCAGAAAGCGTGCAGAAAATTTGCTGAAACCCCGCTTACTCGCATCAAAAAAGCAAAGTTTGCTGAAGATCTTGTGCGGTTTGTCAGAAAAGAAGCGCATGTATGCTATGGCATGTACCTTACAAAAACCATTGTGAAGGCTCCGCAGATCGTCCATGACCTCGAGAAGCTTGCAAAACAGTCTGCGGTCCATGTCGTCAACAAAGATAAACTTTCTTTCCTGCATCATCAGCTTTTGTTGCTGCATCTCTCAACGCAAGAACGTCTGCATCTCTACCCTCAGGTGTATCACGACCTTTTTGCAATAACCGGACGCCCCCGCAAGATCTTTGATCTTGGCTGCGGATTCAATGGCATCTCGCTTTTTTATTCGCATCTGACCGATCTCGTGTATACGGGATGTGAATTCAATCAAAAAGATGTTGACCTGCTGAATCAGTATTTCCGTGCAATCAAAAAAATCAGCACGATTGACGGCAAAGCAGTAAAGATTGACCTTATCAAGCATCCTGAAGCAGTTGCTCAGCATTCTGCTGATGTGGTATTCGCATACAAAATCTTTGATCTTTTTCCTTCAACTGTTGTCGAAACGATTCTCAAAAACCTGCAATGTAAATGGATCATTGCAAGCTTTCCTATAAAAAATTTAAACAGACGGTTGATGCATGCTCCGCGCCGCGCCGGTTTTCAAAAGATGATGAGGCGGCTCGGATATACCTACAAAACGCTGACGTATGATACCGAACTCTTTTATATCTTTGAACAACATCAACGAGACTGAATGCGGTGAAAGAATCAATGACCCAACAAGACCTGTCCCAACAAGACCTTTCCATTCCTGTTATGCGCGAGCGCATCGAGTTCAAACCCAAATTTGTCGAGCGCTACACGCAGTTGACTGATTTTGAATCGTTCAAGACCGCATCGCTTGCTTATATTCGTAAATGCATCCGCGTGAACACACTGAAAAGTTCTGTTCCTGAAATCAAAAAACGTCTCAACAAGGATTGGGACTTAAAACCTGTTCCGTGGTGCAAAGAAGGGTTATGGATTGAGTACAAACACCCTGATTCATCAGGGAGAAAACGAAGAGATATCGGCAATCTTCTTGAGCATGCGCTTGGCTACTTTTATGTGCAGGAAGCTGCTTCGATGATTCCTCCGGTTGTGCTCCAGCCAAAAAAAGACAGCACGGTGCTCGATCTCTGTGCAGCTCCAGGTTCTAAAACCACACAGATTGCATCCATGATGGGAAATACGGGCCTCATTGTTGCCAATGATCTTGATATGAATCGCCTTGCATCGCTTGGTTTGAATATTCAGCGGTGCGGATTAACGAATACAGTGGTCACTAAAATGTACGGCCAGCAGTTCAAACGATGCAATTTGCAGTTTGACTTTATTCTTGCTGATGTGGTCTGTTCAGGAACCGGAACGATTCGCAAATCCTTGCAGGTTCTTGAACAATGGTCTCCGGGTCTTGTTCAGCGGATGGTGAAAGAGCAGAAATCCTTGGCGAGAACAGCGTTTGAAAAATTAGCACCCCGGGGCACGATGGTCTACAGCACCTGCACAATGGAGCCGGAAGAAAATGAGGGGGTTGTTCAGTTTTTGCTGGATACATTCGACAATCTCAAGCTGGAAAAGATTACCCTTCCTCTCAAGCGATCACCAACTATTGACTCATTTGAAGGCGCCACGTATTCATCCGAAATCAAAAAATGCTTGAGAATCTGGCCTCAAGATAATGATACTGAAGGTTTCTTTGTTGCCAAGATAAAAAAAGTGAAGTAATCTTCAACAATCTTTATAAGCTTTGAAAACACCTTTTTTCTCGTTTGAGGTGGTAGATTGAAACGACGCGGTCATCTCTTGGCTCGCCGAATAAACGAGGACATTATGATCAAGGATCTAGACGGAAATCTCTACGATCTTGGCCAGCCGACAGGAAAATACGGCAACTTTCTTGAAGATATTGAAGTNNGTGAAGAAATTCAGAAGGCATGCGTTGAACCTCAGGTAATCTTGAACCTCTGGTAAGCTGGGTAAAAATTTATAAACCCTTTTCTCTTTGTTGAGATGCATGAAACTCTTTTTCCTTGCTATTCTTGTAGGAACCTTACTCGCAGCCTATTTGCTCACCAAAGTACTCAAAGGCGTGTTCCAAGTGGTTGCTTCACTGGTTTCCTTAGCAGTCATTTTCATTGTGGTGATCGGCGGTCTTACTTATTTTGATGTCGTGCAGGCTGATGATTTCTCAGAGATTCCCGTATTATCAACCGTTACCGGTCAAGTCACAGCATGGAAGGAAGATCCTGGCGCTGAACAGGAGAAGTTAGAAGAGACTTTTGAGGAAACTGCCAAGAATCTTGGTGAAGAAATTGAAGAACAGCTGAATAACCTCACCTCCTCTTAACGGTCATCATCTTTATAAATAATCTTTACTTCTTCTCTTCTTGTTCCTCTTACATTGAGGAATCAAAAAGGGGTGAATCAGTGCATCTCCTAGCTCCGAAGCCAAGTCTCAAAGACCCCAAAGAAAAATCCCATTTCTTTGTGCTCTGGTTTGACAATATTGATATGCATGACGTGGGTCTTGTGGGTGGAAAAAATGCTTCTTTGGGAGAAATGTATCAAAACCTCACTTCGAAAGGCATGCGTATTCCGAACGGATTTGCAATCACGTCCTATGCCTACCGCTACCTGCTCACACACAGCGGGATTATCAACCCTCTCAAAGCACTCCTTTCTGATTTAAACACACGAAACATCAGCAATCTTGAAGAACGCGGACATAAAATAAGAACCCTTATCAAAAATGCACCCTTTCCCGCTGAATTGCGCCACGCTATTATCATTGCGTATCAAAAACTCTGCAAAGAATATGGAAAAGACTGCGATGTTGCTGTGAGAAGTTCAGCAACTGCAGAAGATCTGCCTGACGCAAGCTTTGCAGGACAGCAAGAAAGCTACCTCAACATCAGAGGTGAAGACCACCTGATTGATGCCTGCAGAAACTGCTTTGCATCCCTCTTCACAAACCGTGCCATTTCCTATCGTGAAGACAAGGGATTTGATCATTTTTCTGTTGCTCTTTCTATCGGCGTTCAAAAGATGGTGCGAAGCGATCTTGCATGCAGTGGGGTGATGTTCACGATTGACACCGAAACGGGATTTAAAGATGTAGCATTTATTACCGGAGCCTATGGGCTGGGAGAAAATGTCGTGCAGGGAAAAGTCAACCCTGACGAATACTATGTCCATAAACCAACACTGAAAAAAGGATTTCACTCCATCATCTCAAAACAGCTGGGGACCAAAAGCAGACGGATGATCTATGATATGCAGGGCTTGAAAACTACAACCAAGGATGTTCCGGTTTCATTTGACGACCAGCGCAAGTTTATTCTCAGCGACGATGAAATCCTGCTTCTTGCAAAATGGGGATGTTTGATCGAAGATCACTACACCAGCATGCGTGCAAAATACACACCGATGGATATTGAATGGGCAAAAGACGGCAGGACAGGAAAACTCTTCATTGTTCAAGCACGTCCTGAAACGGTCATGAGCCAGAAAGATATCAACACGTATGAAGAATATGTGCTTGACAAAGGTCAAAAACTGAAAAGTATCATTAAAGGTTATGCCATTGGCCAAAAAATTGGCGCAGGACAGGCAACCATTATCAAAGACGTGAAAGATCTCTCGCAGTTCAAAAAAGGAGAGGTGCTGGTTACCGATACGACCGATCCTGACTGGGAGCCGATTATGAAAATAGCCGGAGCGATCATAACCAACCAGGGAGGGCGCACTTGCCACGCGGCCATAGTGTCAAGAGAGTTGGGTATTCCTTGTGTAGTGGGCACCGGGACGGCAACTCAAAAAATAGAAACCGGTGCAGCGGTGACGGTTTCTTGCGCTGAAGGTCAGGACGGCTATGTATATGAGGGCGTATTGCCTTTTGCCGTTAAAAAAATAAATTTACAAAATATTCCGAGGCCGAAAACCAANNGACTGGGAGCCGATTATGAAAATTGCTTCCGGCATTGTCACCAATAAAGGCGGGAGAACCAGCCATGCTGCTATTGTCAGCAGAGAATTAGGAATCCCTTGTGTCGTGGGAACTGAAAAAGCAACCCAGCTCATCAAACAAGGGCAGAAGATTACGATTTCATGCATTGAAGGCGATGAAGGACATATTTATGACGGCATCCTCAAATATTCGATCAAAAAACATAACCTCGGCGATCTCCCAAAAACCCGAACAAAAATTATGCTCAATCTCGGGAATCCTGATCTTGCATTTGCAACAGCGCTTCTGCCGAATGACGGTGTGGGTCTTGCGCGGGAAGAATTTATCATGAGTGGGTATATTCAAGTGCATCCGCTTGCTCTCCTGAACTACGACAAGATCAAGCACAACCATGAACATCATGAGCTCATTCAAAAAATTGATCGGCTGACCGAAAGCTATCACGACAAAAAACAGTTCTTTGTTGACAAACTCGCAGAAGGGATTGCAAGAATTGCTGGTGCATTTTATCCCAAGCCTGTGATTTTGCGATTCAGTGATTTTAAGTCAAATGAGTATGCAAATTTATTGGGCGGGCAACTGTACGAGCCCAAAGAGGCGAATCCTATGATCGGTTGGCGTGGTGCTTCCCGTTATTATCATCCTGCATATACTGAAGCCTTTGCTCTTGAGTGCAAAGCCATTCGAAAAGTGAGGGAGATGATGGGGCTCGTCAATCTTGAAGTGATGATTCCTATGTGCAGAACACTTGATGAAGCAAGAAATGTGCTTGCGGTGATGAAAAAATACGGCCTTGAGCGTGGAAAAAATGGGTTGAAAGTCATCTGCATGTGCGAAGTTCCTGCGAATGTGCTTCTTGCCAACGAATTCCTTGATTTGTTTGATGGGTTTTCGATTGGAAGCAATGACTTAACACAATTCACCCTTGCTGTGGATCGGGATTCCACTTTGGTAGCACCCATCTTTGACGAGAGAAATCCTGCAGTGCTTCATTTGATGGAGCACGTGATTACCATTGCAAAACAGCGGAAAAAGTATATTGGCATCTGCGGTCAAGGACCCAGCGACCATCCTGATCTTGCGCAGTTCCTTGTCAAGTGCGGGATAGAAAGTGTTTCTTTGAATCCTGACACCGTGATTAAGACGAGAATGTTGATTGCAAAGGCTGAAAAGAGCTAAATTCGTAAGTACAGCCTATAAGTAGGAAGATCAATGCCTTCTGATGTGATAATCCCCCGTACGATCCCCTGATCAAGAAGTGCAAGATAAGGGCTTCGATGCCAGGGATTAAGATACGTTGTTGGTGCGAGTCCCAAGGCCAATTGCCTGTGTGCAGGTTTTCTGAATCGTTCAGGTTTATACCCTCGTTTCATCACTTTTTTCCACGCGCTTTCAAAAGAAACACCTTCATATTCCATCGCATATCCTCCTAGCTGCAATACAGTCCAGTCACTTAGTTCATCATGGGTCATTTTTGGCGGAAATTGTATTCTTGGCCAGGCCATAGGTGTTCCATTTACAGAGGTGCAGTCTCGGCGAACAAACAGTTTGTAGAGAATACTCCAAGGCGTACCTCTAGCATTATCTTTTCTTGTTCGTTCTGAAACCATGCAGGCAACATAGCTTGCTGTTTCTCCTTGCTGTCCTTTTAAGAACATCAGGTGTCCATCAATCTCTTTCGTTGCTGTTGCAATAAAATCGGTTTCTCTCATAAAATACGGACGAAGTTTTCGGTTAGTGACATCCTGGTACACATCAACAAAAGAAGGACTTTCCACAACGTCATACTCTTTAGGTTCTCCCTCAAGATGGCAGAGTTCTACCAAACTTTTTTCATCAGGAGTCACTATTCTTGCCATAGCTCAGCACCTTTGCTTTATCTAATCTTTTTTTTGGTATTTTCCTTGTATTTAATCTCTTTTCCCTGCAATGTACAGCCGGTCGCATTCGATGCGGACTGCTCCGAGCGTCTGCCGGATCTGGCGGAGATAGATCTCTTTTCGTTCGATATGATCCTGCACTTCTTTCAGTTCATCCCGCAGATATTTAAATCTTTTTTTTTCAGTCTGTACTGCACGTTTGTTATAATCTGCAGGATCTTGTTGTGCAATTGACCGTGCAATCTCCACTTGTTCCTGCTGGTCAAGAACGTCTTCTTTTAAATCTTCTTCTGTTGCTTTCAAAGCGCGGATTTCCCGTTCGGTTTCTTTTTCTTTGTCTAAAAATTCTTTCTCAAGCTTTTTACAGTAGGGTGATCTGACTGAATTGAGGTCAATGAGGTAGGTGTATTTTCGTGCTCGTTGTCTTTCGCTTGTTTCTGTATTCTGTTTTGTTTCATTTGTTTGGTTGGGTTGGTCGTTTGATTGGTCTCGTGTTTTGAGTATCACGACCGGTTCAACAAGAGATTTTGTGTTAGGCAACGGCTCTTCTTGCTTGTTTCCTTCTTGTTCATTGAATGCTGGTAATCCGTTGTCGTTTGCTTCCTGGTCACCTATTTCTTTTTGCACAATCTCTTCAGTTCCTGTCAATTCTTCAAGTGCAATCCAAGAAACAACACCCACGATAACAGCAAGTACAAGCCATATCCCGGCAATGATGCGAATGAACGATCCCATGCCCCGGGGGTATTTGAGCAGTTTTATAAGACTTTTGAACCCTTGTTCAAGCCTCTTTAAAAAGGAGCGTATCTCTCCAAACTATCTCTTCAGTTCTTTTCGTATCACTGATTCAATCCACGTTGACATCTTGAGCTGGTGCTGGTTGCAGAATGTCCGCAGTTCCTGTACGAGATTCTCATCCAGCGTGACATTCATTCTTATTTTATAGTTTATTTTTCTGCGAAGATGATGCGTTCTATCATACTCTTCGAACATGGCAAGCACATCTTGATTTTTTTGAATGGTTCGTTTGACGACTTCAAAAAAGGATTCCATGGTTAATCCACCTGTTGTTGGACAGATTTTTATACACACTCATGTGTATCATTTAATGAATAATAGGCATGTATCAAATTTATCAAGCTTTTGTAAGGTCGGCGTTATACCTCAAAATCGCAACCTTTATAAACCACCTTGGTGTCCATGCTTCTTACCCATCAACTAACTGGCGCATGGTCGCAGGCTCCGCCTGAACCGTACATGCATTCTCAAAGCCGTTAGAAGGGTTTAAGGTTCAAACCATGGAAAAAGAACATATTTTACGCGTATTGAAAACGCTGAGAGATCCTGCTCAGAATACAAAGCGCAACTTCGCACAAACCTGCGAATTGATTATCAACTTTAAAGATCTTGATATCAAAAAAATAGAGAACCAGGTCGAACTGTTTATTGCTCTCCAGCATGGCAAGGGAAAGAAAAACAAAATTTGCGCCCTGGTGGGTCCGGAACTTGCTGATGAAGCAAAGAAAGTCTGCGACTTTTCTGTTGAAGAAAGAGATTTTGATCTCTATGCAAAAGACAAGCGAAAAACCAAAAAACTTGCCAGCCAATACGATTTCTTTATTGCTCAAGCCAACATCATGTCCAAAGTGGCAGGTGCATTTGGACGTGTCTTTGGTCCAAGACGACGCATGCCCAATCCTAAAGCAGGCTGTGTGGTTCCTCCTAAATCAAGCTTAGAACCCCTCTATAACCGATTGCAGGATACGATTAAAGTTATCGCAAAAGAACGTCCTTTTGTTCAAGTTCCTGTCGGCACAGAAAAACTTACCGACGATCAGCTTGCTGAGAATATCTTGAATGTTTACAAACAGATTCTCCATAAATTACCTGGTGAAAAGAACAACATCGAAAAAGTTGCTCTGAAATTCACCATGGGGAAACCTGTGAAGCTTGAGTCTTAATAAAGTCTTAATAAAATAATCCCGTGAAACTATGGCCTATACTGCAGTTGTTGCACAATACAAAAAAGACCTCGTGAGCGAATTTGCGCGATTGCTGAAAGACTACCCTATTATTGCAGCTGTGAATATGGAAAGTCTGCCGGCAAAACAGCTTCAAAAAATGCGGACAACTTTGCGATCAAAACAGATTGTCTTAAAGATGGCAAAACGCAGGATCATCAAAATTGCCATTGAGCGCGTCAAATCCGAAAAAGCTGGAATCGAAAATCTTATCCCTCAGCTTACCGGCATGCCGGCGCTTATCTTCGCCAAAGAAAATCCTTTTGCGCTCTACAACCTCCTTCAAAAAAGCAAATCCAAGGCTCCTGCGAGAGCAGGACAAACTGCCCCCATGGATATTATTGTTCCTGCGGGTCCTACTTCATTCGCACCGGGTCCTGTGATTGGGGAATTAGGGCAATGCGGTATCAAAGCAGGTATTGAAGGCGGAAAAGTTGTTATTAAACAAGACTCGCTTGTTGCAAAAGCAGGAGAACAGCTCAAAGCAAATGTTGCAGCTATGCTGACACGACTCGGCATTGAACCGATGGAGATTGGATTGAACATTACTGCAGTCTATGAAAAAGGAGAGATTTTCAAAAGAGACGTGCTTGCGATTGATGAAGACGCGTACAAGAACAATCTTCTTCAAGCCCATCAATGGGCATTCAACCTTGCTGTTGAAGCAGGAATCTACAACAAGGACACCACAGAATTCATGGTTACCAAGGCATTTGCTGACGCACGAGCCCTTGCTCTTGCCCAGGATATCTTAACCGACAAAACCGTTGGAGATATTTTTGCCAAGGCAGAACGCCAGGCTCTTGTGATCAAGAGCGAGGCGAATCTCTAAAAACACTGAACACACTCATGGAGGAACGAACATGGAATATGTCTATGCAGCAATGTTAATCCACAAAGCTGGTGGAAAAGTTGACGAAGCATCCGTGAAAAAAGTTCTTGATGCAGCTGGCGTAAAGTCAGATGGTTCAAGAATCAAAGCACTGGTTGCCGCGCTTGAAGGCGTGAACATCGAAGAAGCTATCAAGAAAGCAGCGGTCGCTCCTGTTGCTGCCGCCCCTGCACACGCAGGCGGTGAAGCAAAACACGAAGCAAAGAAAGAAGAGAAGAAAGAAGAAAAGAAATCAGCTGAAGAAGCTGCTGCTGGATTAGGAGCATTATTTGGTTAAGTTTTTGGAAGCTCCTTTTCAGATCTTTTCCTTTTTTTACTTTTTTTGAGCAGATGCAAAGCACGGATAGCCCAGCGATGTGAACACGATATCGATGTTTGACTGCAGTCCTTAAACTGTATGTCAGCGTTGATGAACAACATGGAAACACTTGATCACCATGGACAGCGAAGAACGAAACAACTTGTTTAGACAGATCTCTGACCTGCGGAAGGAGCTCAGCACCTTAAACCAGCAGGCAAAAGTAAAGTGGCAGGAGAAAGAACAGGCCTTCCATAAAAAAAGATCCATTTCTCAGCAGATTCACAAACTCATTCAAGAGTTCAAGGCTTCTCATACCAAACGCGACGAGATGAAACAGCTTGTCCAAGGTTCTAAAGAAAAACGATCACAGCTGAACGCTGAGGTTACTCAAAAGATAGGGGAATTAAAACAGCTCCATCAGCAAAAGAAGGAGATTCTTCACAAGCACCACATTCAATTTGACCCTTCCAAAATCAAGAAGGAAATTGAAGATCTCGAGTTTAAGATGGAGACTGAGGTGTTTTCCCTCAATGACGAAAAAAAACTAAATGCAATTATTAAGGAAAAGAAAAAGCAGTATGAAGCAAGCAAGCATGTGAGCGATATTTTTGACAAAATTTCTGTTGCTTCTAAGGAACTGGAGAAGTTTCAGCACAAGGCTGATGAGGCGCACAAAAAAGTTAGGGAGCGCGCTGAGAAGGGTCAGGAAGAGCATAAGGAGATGGTGGACACTTCTAAAACGATTGACACCTGGAAGAAACAGGAGCATGAAGCTTCAGCAGTGTGTGAGCTTGCGAAGAAAGCGTATGAAGAAGTGGAAGCGCTGGCTAAACCGAAGCTTGACAAGTTAAAAGAATTGCAGGACACCCTTGACATCCTCAGACAAGACCATCTTTCTCAAAAGCAAAAACAGGATGTTTTACTTCTTCAGCAGAAAAAGAGCCAAGCAGAAGAGAAACTGCACACGAGAAAGAAGCTCACCAACGAGGATATCTTGGCGATGCAGGGGAGGATCTAAACCGCTATCTGTTTTTGTTATTCTTCAGTTTTATTTTCCTTCTTCCCCTTCATCTTCACAATCACCGCTTTCTCAGAAACAATGGCACTGTTTCCTGTAGGATCTTCAAGAATCATTGTTAACTTCTCCTGCCCCCATATGACTTTTTGAAGTTTTTTAAGCATATTTTTTGCTTTATCCTTTGCTTCTTCATCCTCTTCACTTTCGCGTGTTTGTTCAATCACGTGCTTGACGCGGTTCAGAATGCCTTCCACATTCGTCACGTATCCATTTGCTCCTTCTCCTGGTGTTATCGTAATCATGTGCGGGATTTTAATCTCTGCTTCTGATGACCGCACCACGCGAATTTTCAAATCTTCCTGCGTTGTAATTTCAAGCGTATACTTTGCCGGTTCTTTATGCTCCAGCGCTTCAACATCTGATTTGTGATACTTGCATTCAGAACAGGTCATGGAGAAAACAAGAACGTTTCCAAAATAGGGAACTTCAACTTTGTGCTGCATCAAGGTTAAATTATTCGTATTGCAGAACGTGCATGGCTGTCCGCTCACGGTTTCAGGTTCCTGCGGTTGTTGTTCACTCATACACTCAGAGGAAAATCAGGTGTTTTTAAAGATTGCGGCGGAGGAATGCTCTATTCAGAAAAAAAATCTGAAATGAGTATGATATTGTGGAAATTCGTGTCTGATTTTATTTAACAGAAGGATCCCTTTTACACCTAAAAGATATTTTCTTTGTTCGAACGGTTTATCCGAAATGTTTGATGGATTTTGTTTGATAAACCCCTGTTCTTCAAGAAGATTAAGTTTCTGTTTTAGGAGATCTTCGTCCATGGGAAGTTTATCAACTAATTCGGGAAAAGAGATTCGTTCTCTGGTTCCTAACTCCAGGAGGATTGCAAGAGCTAGTTCATCTTTCATAAACTCTGCACCTTCAAAAGATCGAACACCTTCTAGCATGATGTCACCTCGTTCGTGGTATTATGGGTATTTTTCCTTTTTAAAGATTCTGTCTGCCACAACGTTTGTTTGAGAAAACCCATGTGGCCTTTGAGATGGGGAACCAAATATCCCATCCCCTCCTTTAGGGATATGATGTGGTAAACATTTTGTGGGTGAACATAATTAAGTTGTTCAATAAAATCAATAGTGGTGTGTTTTAAAACGACCGTAAACTCACGAAGTTCAGGGAAATAGGTTATAACGTCAAAAAATTCTGATATGAGTCCCTTCCCTTTTCCTTTGTTGATTGCATCATGAATGTAAATGATCGGACAGATAATTCTTCTTTTAGTCGGATCTTCCTTGTATTCCTTGATCAACAATTTGAATTTGATATTATAATCTATGGTTTGAGGTTGTTGCGGATCAGGAATATCCTTTAACAGAATGGCATTGGTAAAACCAGAGTTATGACATGATTGTTTTAATGCATGGAGATCATTTTCACTTTCTTCGTTGCCATAACATCCAAGGATTATGGGGTAAAGAATATCCTCTGCATGGCGATCAAGTGCATCTGCTCGTTGGGCAATAGCTTTACCTAACGTTATAGGATCGATAACCATAAAACATCAAAAATTCTCTTAAACAGAGTTTAGAACCCGTCCATATCATCATCACGGCCTTGTCCAGGTGCTGAGGGACCTCGCGGCTGTGCAACTTTGGTTTCTCGGTGAATCTGGGCAAAGGACGGCGTGACGCAGATCCAGTCTTCGCCAAATCCAGCGATATCGCCTTCGAGTGCATCGCAGGTTTTCTTGAGTTTGTTGATTGCCCGCTTGAGTTCAGATAAATCAACATCCTTCAAAGGTTTGATGTTGATCAGTGCAATAGTATATCCTTCACGGAGTGAATCAAGAATGGGTTTTACGCCGGCAAATTCTTCAAGAACAAACGGCCGGATACTAATTTTTGAACGGTCAAGATGACTTTTATCTGTTGCCAGTTCAACGTAGCCTTCATCTGTCTCATCCGGAATTTCTAAATCAGAAGAAGGTCCCCTCATTTTTTC
The DNA here is from genome assembly GCA_013331695.1 of Candidatus Woesearchaeota archaeon. Taxonomy (GTDB): domain Archaea; phylum Nanobdellota; class Nanobdellia; order Woesearchaeales; family UBA12501; genus UBA12501; species UBA12501 sp10192u. Next base: position 2,859 of record DUFX01000064.1, on the reverse strand, counting down.
TTTCAGTTTCATAAAAAAGCTTTTCATGGTCTAACCCCTCTTGTCTTGCCTCTTCTCTTTGCTTTCATCGCCTCAGTGCTAACCTTATAAGCGCTAATAACCTGTTTTGTGTGTTCACGCAATATATAAAGTTTTCGAGGGCTCTGAGATTATGTTTGATCGTCTATTCCCTGATCTATAGATTGCTTTTTCCTGCTTGAGTTCCGATACCTTTATATAGGCCCTCTGGAGCGAGTTATGATTATGGGACGGATTAAAACACAGCTTGTTAAACGAACCACGAACGAACTCCTTGAGCAGTACGGCGATAAGTTTAGTGAAGACTACGAAAAGAACAAGCGAGTTGTTGCTCAATTGGTTATCGGTGTAGGAAAGAAAATACGGAATATCATTGCTGGCTATGTGACGCGATTAGTCAAGAAACAGCATGCGTCTGAATAGATTTACCAACTTTTTATTTCTGTTTTCTTAGTATCGTGCAACTGAACTGATGCGGACTTCATCGATTGCGCCAATAAACCCATTCAATCCATTTCTATCTGCTCCTGCTGTTAATACTGCAGAAGGGTCAGTTATTCTGGTGAGTGCACCAGGAGTCGCTTGTTCATTCACCTTTTCTCCATTAAGATACAAGCGAAGATGATTTCCATCATATGTTGCTGCAACATGGGTGAATCGGTCAGTTGGCAAGACGAAGGGTGCACTGATCCTGGTTCGATTTCCATCAATACCTGCAACAAACCAAATCTCTTGATTGTCGATGCCAAATGCAAAACCTTCATAGGTTCCATTACTATACGCACTATGCACCAAATTTCCAAACATTCCATTGTAGCTGTCTTGTGCACGATCCGGTTTGATCCAAGCTTCAACCGTCAGTAATCGATCAAGATCAAGGGTGATGTTTCCCCTGCTAAGAAGATAGGCTTCGCCATTAAAGTAACGTGCCTGACCAAATCTTCCTTGGGTATTCTGTGTTTCATGATCCTCACTCAAAGTGTGTGCTTCAATACACTCATTCCGATACAGGTTTGGTTCATCAAAATGAAAGAGTGCAACACAAGAAGCATCAGCAACGTGGGGATTTACAATCCGCTCAAGCGGGCAAATGCTTAAATCATCAAAATCAACCATACCGGCGTGTGCGGAAAGGCCTACAGCACCGCTTAATGGATATGTTTCATCAGTTAACCGGATAACTTCTTTTTCATTCAAAAAACCAACAATTTGATTGCGCAAAACTTGAAGTGTAAGTTCATGCCATGCGCCTAACTCTGCCTGAACATCAGTCACGGCAAGTCTCCGGTGGTAAAAATCCTCAATAGCAACTCGGCTATCCCTCTCAATCTGCAAGGTATAACCGCGATCAATGGTGTCATCATATCCTTCTCTGCTTCTTCTTGTATAGCGGAAAAGGAGTTGCGCAAAAACAGCACCTTCTTGTTGTGGAATACGGACTCGCAACCGAACTTCATTATCCAGAAAATTCCTTATATCCAAATAACCAACATGCGGGCCACCACCAACTTGAGTCTGCTGAAGGTATCCCTCAGGATGAATGCTCCATCGCCCATTTTGTGCAACAAACTGAGCCAAACTCTCAATAGTATCAAAACTATTACGATAACATGGGTCGGGAGGAACACCTGCATCAATCCCGCTATCACGACCCACTCCCGTGTCAGAAGCATCGGCTTCGGATTGAGCATCACCAACCGGTGCACCATCCTCCCCTTTTCCTACATCGTGTTCTGTGTCCTGTCCAACACGCGCATCTAATCCATCTCCCGTATCAGATCCATCGCCAGAACTCCGGGTATCGCTCACACTTCCGGTATCTTTCGCCCCTGCATCAGCAGGCGGTTCGTGCCATTTGGGTATTTCAAGGCATCCTGGTAGTGCTACAGCAAGTGCTACGATTCCTGCTCTGAAGAGATAATTTGAATTCATAGTAAAGCCGGAATAAAGGAAGGTATTTAAACCTAATCTTTTCTCACCGCACCATGACCTCTTCCTCCTCACCAACTCGACTGCTACGAAGACACTTGACTGACAGTGTGGCATATGCGGTTGTCTCAACTCCTCTTGGTGCTCTCTCCGAAACCGTTCTTTCAGATCTGGTCCTTAAAGGAGTAAGCGACGAAGTTTCTGTTCGATCGCGTCTTATTGTTGCAGGGCTTTATTTTGTAGGATTTGGCGGGGCGCTCGGCTACATCCGTGATGTTTCAAAACGTACATTTCATATCACTGAAACAACGAAAGAAAGGTACCATCAATTGTATGGTATGGCATATCTTGCTGGTTTAGCACTTATATTTAACCCACCCATTTATCTCAGTGCAGGGTCACGTGATTTCAAAGAGATTGCAACCGCTACAGGTCTTGCTATGGGTGTTTCTTTTATTCACGGAGGCTGGTCAGATTATGCAGTTTCTTTATTCAGAGATCTTACCGGTTATGAACCGAGCGTTCGCGTTCCTGAACGACTTTCTCGAGCAAGAGGGGGTGTCAAAGTAGCAGTTGCAGGAGCACTCGTTGCAGCTTCGATCGGTCTTACGGGATTGGTTTACAAACTGACACCGGATACTGAGCAATCTTCTGTTCCTTCGATTTCTTCTTCTGAGATAGAAACGGTTGAGCATCATTAATCATCAGTTTCTTAATGAAGAGATTACTACTAAAAATAACAGTAACTAAACTGCTGCATCATTGTCAACCACGCCACATTGTGACAGGGTCCGGACTCCGGCGTCCGGGGCCAGCCGAAGGCTGGCTGTGGATGATGCAACAAAAGTGTTGTTATTATCATTATGAGTTTAAATCAAAAAAGAGTCATTTCTTCGCTACGCTCAGAAAATC
>DUFX01000016.1 GCA_013331695.1 Candidatus Woesearchaeota archaeon | reverse complement strand
GTAGATGCACTGAGGTATGAATAAGTTTTCCTGCCTCATCGTTTTCGTTTGTTCTTGTTAAAATTGCCTATCATTATCCGTTTAGCCACTAAAAATTATTGAACTTAACGTATGGCATTTTACGAAGTTTTTTCCCTCCAAAATTTTCCCTCGTGAGCAAAATTCTCCTCGAAAATGAGGCAACCCATATTTTCAGAGCTGAGAATTTTGCGAACAGAGATGGAAAATTTTGAGAGCTGGAAAAAATTTGGGAAAACATCGCGATTAAGAGAAGTCCGAGCGTTAGCGAGGATTTGGATGGAGCGAGGTGCAACAGAGCGTAACCTCTTAATCGCTGTTATATTCGTTTTGAATAGCAAAACCTGAGCCAAAGTGCAACGGTTTTTGCCAAAGGCAAAAATTGGCGAAGAGTTGCCGGCACAAATTATTTGGGGGTCGGCTTGATTTGTTTATTAGTGGTTTTTTTAGAAAGTTTTCCTCTAGAATACTCTTGTCTTTTTTCCACAATATGATTAAGAACTACTGAAGCAGAAGAACTAAGATTCATACTTTCAATTATTCCATACATTGGAATTTGGATACAGAAATCACAGGCTTCTAAAGCTTCTTCTGACAAACCTCTAGCCTCATTACCAAACCATACAGCTAAATGATGCTGTGTATATTTTCCCTCAAAAAGAGGAACGTTCTTTTTACCTAACTGATGTGGAGATGTCCCGATATTTGTAAAATTCTTTTTCGCTAAGTGTTGTAAGCATTCAGATGTTGAAGAAAATATCTTCACAAAGATCCATTTGATCCCAGATGCACTTACATTTTTCAAATGAGGATCATCACGCATCTTTTGCCAATCTTTTGGTAGTTTCAATCTTCCATTGTCAATTACATATACCTTACCTACACCCAATGCTTCAGCTGTTCTGACTATTCCCATTAAATTTTGGATTAGTTTAGGATTTTCGACAACACATACAAAAGTTCTTGATCTAAAAACTGAAGCTCTGTTTGCCTTTTCTCGTAGAGATCGTTTTGACATTTTGACCACAAATCTTGATATTGATTTAAATAAGTAGATAAACTTAATAAAATTTATGTTTATATCTTAGCCGACCCCACTTTTTCTATATTGTGCCGACAATTGAATAGAACATATCGGGATAAAAGAAGTTTTGCGAATTTAAGCCCGTTTAGGGCATTAAATGAGCAAAATTTGGGGAGAGCCCCGAGCCGAGGGGCGAAACCTTTTATCCCCGTGTTAAGCGAGGGCGAGCGCAACGCAGTGAAGCGAGAGCGCAGCGTCCCCGAGCGACCAACGGGAGCGAAGGCGTATGGAGAAGATTTTTACCGTTCATTTCGCAAGGGCATTTATTATCATTTCTTTGCTTCTATGATAAATCCCCAATGATTAAGATGCCAGTATGGAAATAAAAAATTTTTGAAAATTATTTTTCTAAAACCGGAATCTATTAAAACCTGCTTTATCTCATCTTTTTCATACATATTTGCTTTCCACCACATTTTGATAAGCAAACGCATAATCAAGTTTCTTTTTGTGATGAATATCAAAATAGTGCCATCTTTTTTAAGTAGACTACCGAGATTACGAATTGCCTGTCGTATTTTATCTTTTGGTATGTATTCAAGCATTGCGGAGGAAACGATAAGGTCATAGTTCTGCCAATCTTTAGGAAGTTGTTCGTCGAGAAGCAGTACATCGGCTTTCTTAAAAGTGATATTCTTATCGTTTCCTTTTGATATCCACTTTTTGAAAAGATCAAGCATTGCCTGAGTAAGGTCGAATCCATAATATTTTATGCCATCAAGCTTTTTCTTTTTGGCAATCTCGGTAAGGATTCTTATTATTATTCCGGTTCCACAGCCTGCGTCGAGAATTTTGATATTCTCTTTAAGATACGAGTAATTTTCAAAAAATTTTTCAAGTCCTTTTCCATAACCTAAGGCATCAATAAAAAAATGATGATAAAATGATGTTTTTTTTGTATATAGTTGTTCGATAGTCTTCATGTCAGTGAAAATAAATGCCCTTAACTATAAAAATGTGATTATAGATTATTTGTTTTAGATGTGGTAAAAATCTTGCGGAATATGTCGTATAACACCTATTAAGCGCTATATTCGCGCTTAATTATGTCATTTTCCAACAAAAAGCGTAATATTTATAAGATGAGAGTTGCCAAAAAGATCCATGCTCAATCGTGAACAAGATGCGCAGATTCAAAAGCTCAAAGAGGAGATCAAGCTTCGCAAATACTCGTCCGAAACAGCAAAGGCGTATGTTGCAGTCATTGCGCAGTTTCTTGAATCAGGGAAAGAGCCACGGCAATTCTTGTTGGAACAGGCGGATAAAAGCAGATCAACCATGAGGGGGATTTATTTTGCGTTGCAATTTTTCTATAAAACTGTTTTAAACAAAAAATTCAGCGAAGCTATCCCGCTGGCAAAGAAGAATATCCAGCTTCCTGACGTGTTAGGCAGGGAAGAAGTTATGAAGATGTGTGAAGCAGTCAAAAATCAGAAGCATAAACTTGTTCTTGCGCTGCTGTATTACGCCGGTCTGCGCCTGTCAGAAGTTATCAACCTGCGATGGAAAGACATTGATTTCGAGCGTGGACTTATCCGCGTCAAAATCGCGAAAGGAGAGCATGAACGGATTGTTTTCCTCCACGAAAAAGTGGCAGGTTTGTTGAAACAATTTAAGGAAAGGGATGATGTACATAACCAAATTCTCATTTCAGAGCGTGGCAATAAATACAACAAACGAACCATCCAGCTTATCATAAAACACGTTGCACAAAAAGCAGGCATCAAAAGAAACATACATCCCCATACGCTTCGCCATAGCTTTGCAACACACCTTTTGGAAGGAGGCGCAGATATACGATATATCCAACAATTGCTTGGCCACAAGAATCTCCAAACGACACAAATATATACTCATATCGCAAATAGTGATATTAAAAAACTAGCAAATCTGCTATAAGGAGTCTGATCGCATGAAAACACCCGCGTTGAACAACCTCCTGAAGACCGTCACTGCTGACTTGCTTCCTGACGAGAAAAAGATCCAGTCTGAAGTACGTGCAGTGATCCAAACAATCAATGCAGGCTTCAAAAAACAGCGTTTGCAGGCAAAAGTCATTGCAGGCGGTTCGATTGCCAAAGGAACCTTCCTCAAAAATGACCATGACTGTGATTTGTTTGTTGTATTTCCCAAGTCTTATGCAGACAAAGATCTTTCCGGTATGCTCGAGCGTGTTTTGAACAAGGTGTTCAAAAATGTAGAGCGTCTGCACGGTTCCCGCGACTATTTTCATGTCCGCATCCCTTCCAGTACGTTTATGTACGAGATTGTTCCGGTGCTTGCTTTGAAAAAAGAGCAGGCAAAAAATGCAGTGAATATCACAGACTGTAGTCCTCTGCATGTCCAATGGGTTCTGCAGCAAGTAAAAAAGAAGAAATCCCTGTGCAATGAAATCCGTTTGCTTAAAGCATTCTGCAAGTCTGCAGGTGTCTATGGCGCTGAATCCTATCTGCGCGGATTTTCCGGGCATGTGGTGGATATCTTGACGATCTTCTACGGCAGTTTTCTAAAGGTGCTTCAGGCTTCAAAAACCTGGAAATCCGGAACTGCAAACACGCTCCAAGAAAAAACCGTGATTGATTTTTACAACAAGCACAAGGGCAAGGCTTTTTTTCATTTGAACAGTTCAAAACTCCAGTCCGCATTGATTGTGATCGATCCCACGCTTGCAGATCGCAATGCGTCTGCTGCACTGGAGCAGGAAAAATTGGATATCTTTCGTTTGCGGGCAAAGGAATTTTTGAAAAAACCCTCAGCAGATTTTTTTGTACAGCATCCTGTTACGATGGAATCTCTGGTCAGGCGTGCACAGCTTGAAGATGCCCAGCTTGTTGCTGTAGAAGTGCATCTTCCTCTTGGGAAAGTTGATGTCGTGGGTGTTAAACTGGTCAAGGTCTTCCAATTTTTGAAACAAGAACTGCTGAAGCATGATTTTAAACTGGTTGGTGCAGTGTGGAGTTGGGGTAAAGGGGCCCAATGGGATAAAGAAACAAAAGCAGAACTCTTTTATCTCATCAAAAAAGGAAAGCTTTCTGATACCCTTCTTCTTTCCGGTCCTCCTGCAAACCTTGATCCGAAACACATTGAGGCGTTTAAGAAACAGCACCGCGATGTTTTTCTCAAACAGAAACGTTGGTATGCACGCGAGAAACGAACCCACCAGAATCCTCGTTTTCTTGTTGAAGATCTTCTCAAGCATCCCTATATCCGCGAGCGGGTGAAGGATGCAAAACTATGTTGAATGATCAAAAAGCATTTGAATAAGCTCTGCATCTTCCCCCCTCATGAAAGCCATTATCCTTGCAGCAGGCTTTGCAACACGCCTCTATCCGCTCACCGAAAACCAGGCAAAACCCCTGCTTCCGATCGGCAATAAATCCATCCTTGAACACATCCTGCACAAAGTCGAGGCGCTTCCGGTTATTGATCACATTATCATTGTAACCAACGATAAATTCTACAAGGATTTTCTTGCCTGGCAGGAGCGCTATCAGATCAGACAGGCAAAAAATAAATTCAAAAAAACCATCACCCTTGTCAATGATCTTGCGACCCATAATCAAGGAAGGTTGGGCGCCCTGGGCGACATTTTTTTTGCCATCCGTTCGCAAAGCCTCAATGATGATCTGCTGGTTATTGCTGGAGACAATCTCTTTGGCTGTGATCTTGCGAAAGTCCATCATCTCTTTCAAGTCAAAGAACATGCGGTTGTCGCTGTGCATGATCTGCGAAAACGAGAACTGCTTGCAAAGAAATTTGGTGTCGTTGAATTGGATTATGACAACCGCATTGCGGGATTTGAAGAAAAGCCTGAGATTCCCAAAACCAGCCTTGCTGCAACAGGAATCTATTTTTTTCCAAAATCCTTGCTGACATTCATGGTCCGCACAGCTTTGAGCAAGAAGATTGACAACCCCGGAGATTTGATTGTTCAGCTCTTGAAAGAAGAACTCGTCTACGCCTACGTCTTTACTGAATACTGGTACGACATCGGCACCAAAGAACAATACGAAAGATTAAAGAATACGATTCTCTGAAGACAACTCGATAACACCCATGACACTCCTCAACAATATTATCACCCTTGTTCTGATCACCCTTACTCCTTTGCTTGAATCACGGGCAAGCATTCCGTACGGCATTCTTGTTCTCAAGATGCCGGTGTGGCTGGTATTTGTGGTGTGCATCAGTGCCAATATTCTGCTGGGTTTTTTGACCTACTTTTTTCTTGTGAAATTTGTTCATCTGTTATTTTTTATCAAACCCTTTAAACATTGCTATGATTGGTATGTTGCAAGAGTCCAGCACAAAATTCATCCCCAAGTCGAGAAATATGGAGAATGGGCATTGATTGTTTTTATTGGCGTTCCGATTCCTGGAACTGGCGTCATGAGCGGTGCGCTTGCCGGCTATCTCATTGGTTTAAGTAAAAAGAAATTGTATCTCTCCGTTGTTGCTGGTGCGATCATTGCCGGGCTTATTGTCACTGCAATTGTCTTGGCAGGAAATGGCATCTTTCAAGTGTTTTTGAAATGAGGTGATGAATCCTATGAACCTTCAGCTTCCCCACATTCCTCTGCACCGCGAAACCAAGAGACAACTTCTCCATGTACTTGTCGGCATGGTTTTAGCAACCTTGATTTATCTGAAGATCTTTGGTCCAACGATCATGATCACTCTTTTAGTTATCGGATTCTTCTTATCCTGTCTTGCTCAGCGCCGTCGTCTTCCTCTGATCTCCTGGCTTCTTGATGAAATGGAACGGCCTGAGAAAAAAGTGCTTCCTGGCAGTGCGACACTGCATTATCTTGCAGGATGCACACTGGTTCTCATACTTTTTCCCAAAAACATTGCTTTAGCTTCCATCATGGTGCTTGCCTGGGGCGACAGCTTTTCTCATCTTGGCGGAAAATATCTGGGAAGAATACCTCATCATCTCAACAACAAGAAACTTATTGAAGGGACGCTCATTGGGATTTTTCTGGGAGGATTAAGTGCATCATATTTTGTTCATTATATCCCTGCATTTCTGAGCGCAGGTGTTGCCATGCTTGCAGAAGTTATTGAGATCAAGATCTGGAAGATCACGATTGACGACAACCTGCTGGTTCCCTTGATTGCAGGTACCGTGATGTGGGCGATACTGGTGCTGTAATCAGAACACTCCTTAACTATTTAATGGACAACCAATATCTGCTTTTTTTGTCCTTGTTTTTTGATTTCTCTCATGATAATGGTATCGTGTAATGCAATCAGCTTCTTGATTTTTTCATCAGTAGTGTTGAGTTTAAACAAACGTGCCTTTCCAATGGTTCGTGTCGGAATAATAATTTCATTTTTGATGAGGCTGTCCCAGATGCGATAGAGTGTTGCTCTTCCAATTCCTGCATTTTCTGCCATGTCAGTTATGGAAAAATCGAGATGCCGCTCTGTCAAAAGGTAGTCAAGAATTTTTACCATGGGCGAATCGCCCATATACGCAACAAATACGGATTGTTCTTTTTTCATAGGTATCCTTGGGGTATCCTTCTATTTAAATATTTCTATTCTGAGTCGATATTGTCTCAAAATGGTAATCATCTTTTTATAGATATCTCATGTTTGGATAGGCATGGAGTTGACTCTACTCGAAATCAAAGCACGCATTATACGAAAACTGGTGCTCTGGAGAAAGTGGGGAGGTGCCCATACCGAGAATATTCTCAAAGGACTTCCGTCTCATCTTCGAGGAGACAAACGTACCAAACAAGCACTGGAAGAACTTGAAAAAGCCGAATGGCTTCTTTCGGCTAAGAAAACAGGAGAAATTCATTATTCTCTTAATCCGAGAAAAACCGATGAAATCCTGCAGTTTTATGAGCGGTATTGCAACCAAGAATAATCTTTGGCAACAGGCCACGTCGTTGGTTAGTTGTAGTGTTGGCAATACTAACAAAATAGAGTTTTTAGATAATTTTGGTTGGTACGACCAACGAACTGATTATGCTTGGGCATCTGTTTGTCAAACCAACAGAAAAGTATTTATACTGGTTTTGTGTTGGTCTAGCCAATGAGTGATATCACCAGCCTGAAACAACGCCTTCCCATTGTTCTTCAGTCAGCCGACGCTGTGTTTGAGATGGGCGATTACACGTCTGCAACGATGCTCTACTTCAAGGCGTGGTTTCTTGCACTTGATATCCTTCTTCTTGATAAGGAGGGGAAATCGCCTAAGGACCATACCGAACGATTTATGATGCTTAAACAAGTCTTTCCCGAGCTTTACGACGAGCTAAACCAGCGTTACCCAACCTATCGCGCTACATACACCACCACACTTCATCAAAAAATTTGCACCGAGGTACGAACCTATGTCAAAAAACTTACTGCTTCCATCAAGCTTTGAAAAATACACCCGTCAGTTCTATGCAGAACATCGGAACGTTTTGTTAGATATCATCCTTTTTGGCTCAACAATACGAGGGAAACAAAAACCTGCGGACACTGATATTCTTCTCCTGTTTAAGGATAAAACAGACCTTGCAGTATCTTATCAATTCAGAAAATCAGGAGAAAAATACCACCTCAATCTGGAAGTCATTCCCAAAACCTATCATGAGCTTTTATCTTCTGACTTTCTTGCTCGTGAAAGCATCCTTTCAGAAGGATACAGCATCATTAAAAAAGCATCTCTTTCAAAACTCCTCAATTTTTCTTCATTTGTCCTCTTCCGCTATCATTTGAAAAACCTGACAAAATCAAAACGTATGCTTTTTTATTATAGTCTTTATGGGCGAAGAACAGGGGAAACCGGCATGCTCAGCGCCCTTCAAGCTGTCAAATTAACTGACAGCACGCTCTTGGTTCCGGTTTCAAAAAGTGAAGAGGCAAAAATCTATCTTGCTTCCTGGCATATTGATTTTATGGAAATACCTCTTCTTATTCCACAGCGGATTGTGCAGTCTGAAAAATTTCAAAAAAACAAATTTTAAATCGGAAGTTTTATATACTTACTCAACTCTACAATACTTCATGGCAAAAACGACAAATGGTGGTTGCCGTCATCGGCACTGAATTAAATCTTCTTCGTTGTAGCCAAATTGCTGTTCTTCGATCGTTATTCTTTCATTGCTAGCGCACGCTAGCTCTTAACCCAAAACCCACTTCTAAAAACTTTGCACGTTATCCGCAAAGTTCTATTTCGACGTTTTATTTTTTCGTGTTTGTCGTCGATGAAATTTTGTTTTTATTGAGAAATAAAACTATCAACAAGACTATCAAAACGTAGCGAGAGCTATGCAAACTATGCATGTCCACGGTAGTGTAAGAGTTGCACATCAGCCTGTGACGCTGGCGGTCCGAGTGCGAATCTCGGCTGTGGACCTTTTCAATAATGAGTATCCACAATGCGGAGGAGAGAATATGTCAACTACACAAAATCAAGCATCACAAGCCCAGAGTAAACTCACAGCAGCAGTAAATGGTGAAAAAAGCATCAGTGTCTTTTTTACACCGCGTGAACAAAAGCCTGTTTGCAATGAAGCATGCAGTGGTTGTTATTATTTTGCAAACTACACTCCTGGTCAGTCTGCAATTTCTGCAGTTGAAGTCCCTGCTGTGCTGAGGGCATTGTCAGAAGCTGGATTCTCTAATCAGTTTCTTATGACCAGTGAACTGCTGCTCGCACCGAACTGGAGAGATTTGATGAAACTAGCCGGTTATGATTACATCAATACTAACGGCAGAATCATAGCTCGTCGTGGCATACCCTTACTTGAAGAAATAGCAGAAGCGGGTGTTCGACAGTTAGTCATCACCGCTAATCTTCCACCTTATAATGAAGAATTGAATCTCACACGCCCTGAAATCGTACAAGGTGCGTTTGACGTCATCAACCAGTATAATGGAGCAAATCCAAACTCAGCTTTTGTAACAGTAGCAACCGTAATTCTTACTTCAAGAAACTATGATGCAGTTCCAGCACTATGTGCTGATGTAAAAGAGTTATATCGTGCTAACAAAGTGAGGTTTATTGCCTATATCCCTTTAACAGGGGGTGTTCCTTCCCTCGCTGCCTCACGTGAGCAACTGGCTGTTGCCGGAGAACAAATTACTGCTATGCGTGATTTTTATGACCCGGCAGAATTGTATGTTGCAAGAGGAGGAACGATAGGATCACAAGGCCTTTCGTCAGCAAAACGAAGTTCTTTCTGCCCTGCCGGTGAAACCCTTTTCGCCGTGAGATCTATGGACGAAGGTTCTCCGGTAAGTCCATGCATCTATATTCCTAGCGTGAACGTTGGCTCTGTGGTTGACGGTCGTGTGATTCTTGACGAACAGTTACAGCTTGCTTTTAGAGAAACAAAACAGCGTGCAATCGATCAGGGTTATTGCCCTGCATTTGCATTAGCTGGTGGATTAGTAAAATAAAAACAAAAACATGTGCGGAGGAAAAGAACATGAAATTCCAACAAGACATTAAAGATGGTACTTCCTTTGGTACTTCTTTATTACAACTAGCGGGAGCTTCTCTCCCCCTTGCCGAAACCGTTGGATTTTATAGAGTTTTGGAGGGATTTTATAATGACAGTCCTGAGTTGCGTAACCGTCTTGAAGATTCTCTGCAACGAGATGGTCTCACATCTTTACCTATGGTTGCTTCTTTGGTTGATTCAAATTTACTGGAAAAAATGCAGGAAGCATTAAAAGATTCTCCGAGCCTCATTTCTTTATTTGAACTCTGGAGGCAAAGAATACCGTCTGATTCCGGGAAGATGATAAGAAGAAAACTTTCTCCGGGAATTTCTTTACGTTTACCGCCTTTGCCATTAATACTGCAAAAGTGTTTAGATCAATTTGAGATAGGATTAACAGCAAATTATGCTGCACCCAATGGCCAAGGCTCTGCCGTTGCATCAATAAAAACGCTTGAGGGAATTTTACTTGGCGATCAAGAAGCTTATCCACAGGAAGGAACCTACATTACAGAGGGCGGCGGTACGAATGGAATTTATACTGTACTCCAATACCTAAACACCAGATTTCCCGGCTCAACAATTCTTTGTTGCGGTCCAAACTATTTTCAATTTTTTGAAAATACGAGAACAGCATTTACGGTTATTAATCGCGATGCTCAAAATGGGGGTCTCGTAAATTTTTTACCAACACCTGCCGAAGTAGAAGCAGAATTAACCCCTGCTGCAAAATTTTTAGTAATCACCCAGCCAAATAATCCGACAGGGGAATTTTATTCAAAGCAAGATCTTGAAAAACTTGTACAAACAGCAAAAGACCGCAACTTGCTCATTATTGACGATGCGGCATTTGAAGAACTGCCTTTTCCTTCGGAAAGGTCAAAATTTTATTCTGTTGCCCAGGTTGCATATAAATTAGGAGCTTTGGACAGGGTTGTTACCATCAAATCGTTTTCGAAAGGGAAAAATCTTCCAGGAGAACGTGTGGGTTATGTTATAACATCCAATCCTGGCTTTATCCGTTTTTTAGCAGACAGTATGATTACTCAAAGGGATTGTCCTTCTAATCTCAATTCAGGGATGATCTGTTTAGATTCTATTCTCAGGTATGTTGAGTTAGAGACGCAGCAAGGTGCCGATCTTGATTCTGCAATACGTTCTGCAGTAGAATTATTTCCGCAGGGCATGCGGGTCGTTGGCCTGCCCATTAATAGGAAGCTTGCTGAAGTTTATATCCAACAAAGACAAGCTGACATGACTGCTTACGAAAAAAGTTTTGAATATCTTAATGCTCCTGCTAGAAGATCGGGTATTATTGACGGAATATCCCGTGCAACTTCTGCATATAACGTTTTGATTAAACTTCCAAAACTCCCGAGGGGAATGTCGATGTTTCAATATGCAGTTAATCTCTTTTTGGAATATGGTTTGGAAACGCAGTGGGGCCCTAATTTTGACAAAGATACAAAGAAGTGGGAGCAAAAATATGGTCCATGGATGCGTGTTACCTTCTCTTCGGATGTCCCCTATCTTAGCGACAGCTTTGAGAGAATCTGGAAAAGTTTTGAATCCTTGGGAAGCAAAACAAAGGAAGTTTTTCAGACTCCTTTATTTGGTCAGCCAGATATAGGCAAGTAAAAGTAAGGTGGCGGCAAAAATGAAAACAAATACTTCACTTATTCAAACAGGACAGAATTTTGAACCTGCAACACGGGCGATTATTCCGCCCCCCTATCTTACATCAACGTTTGTACAGGAGCGCCCAGGTGTTTCAAAATACGAATATGGAAGAACTGATAATCCCTCATTTAGGAATCTGGAAAAAGCCTTGACGGCAATCGAAAAAAATGCAGTTGATGCTGTTGTGTTTAATTCAGGAACTTCTGCGATCAATGCCATAATAAATCTTTTATCACCCGGCGACACCATTTTATGTGATACCAACACCTATTCAGGAACAAGAAGGCTGTTTTTAGAATGTTTTAAGAAATTTGGAATTAAAACAGTTTTCTGCAATGCAAGTGAACTTAAAACATTTGAAGACGCTGTTTCTGAAAATACAAAACTTATTTGGATAGAAACCCCAACAAATCCTCTGCTTAAAGTTAATGATATTCAAGAAATCGCAAAAATAGCTAAAAAGAACAATATCTTTTTTTGTGTTGATTCGACATTTGCAACCCCTCTCAATCAGTCCCCTCTTGAGCTTGGCGCTTCGCTTGTTATTTATTCAACAACAAAATATATTTCAGGACACTCTGATCTCATAGGGGGTGCTGTTTCGTCGAACGATCAAAAGCTTATTGATAAACTCCGCTGGCTTCGCAATGCACTCGGTTTAAATCCGTCTGCTTTTGACTGCTGGCTTATACAAAGAGGACTCAAAACCTTAGCTGTCAGAATGCAGAGGCATCAGGAAAATGCAATGAGACTTGCAGCATGGTTCCAGGAACAATTATTTGTTCAGAAAGTAACGTATCCTGGTTTGTCATCCTGTCCACAATACGATATTGTTAAGAAACAAATGAAAGGATACAGTGGCATCGTATCGGTGGTTTTTAATTTCAACTTGTTTGAAATCGAAAAATTCCTTATGAATCTAAAAATTTGGCAAATTGCCGAGAGTCTTGGTGGTGTTGAGTCTTTAGTTGATTATCCAACACTTATGACCCAGTCAGGACTGAGTGAAGATGATAGAAAAAAATCAGAAATTCCTCCCGGGTTGATTAGGTTTTCAACAGGAATAGAAGATATTGAAGACTTGATAGGGGATATTAAACAGGCATTAGAAAAAGCAGGATTGTATCAAATTAAAATAATGAGATGAACTAATTAACGCAACCCCACAAACTATATAAAACCAGCGAGGTAACAAAAGAATATGGGCAATGAATCCAAAGAATTCAAGTTAGAACTCGAACGAGCCAAGGGAACGCGGGACTTTCCGCCTGAAGAGATGATCGTTAGACAGCAAGTCCTTGACACGCTGAGAACCAGCTTCGAGCTGTTCGGCTTTAATCCGTTAGAGACACCGATCTTTGAACGCTTTGATGTGCTTGCAAGCAAGTATGCAGGCGGAGCAGAAATTCTCAAAGAAACCTTCAAAATGAAAGACCAGGGAAATCGAGATCTTGGACTGAGATACGATCTCACGGTTCCCGCCAGCAGATTTGTCGGCATGAATCCTAGCCTCAAAATGCCGTTCAAGCGCTACCAAATGGGTCCTGTGTTTCGTGACGGTCCGATTAAGTTAGGAAGATACCGAGAATTCTGGCAGTGTGACGTGGATACGTTTGGAAGCAAAAACATGCTCGCTGATGCAGAATGTGTTATGCTTGCACAATCCGTATTTAGAAAACTCAATCTTGATGTGGTGGTCGAAGTCAGCAACCGCAAAGTGCTGGATGGCATCTTAACCTACTGCGAAATTCCTGAAGAAAAGCGTGTTGACGTGATTACTGCCATTGACAAGCTGAAGAAAGTCAACATCAAAGACGTAGAAAAAGAACTCCAAGAAAAAGGCATTCCAAGCGAACTCATTGACCGCTTGTTCCGCGTCCTCAAAACCACAGCAACCAACGAAGAAAAAATAGCAAAACTTAAACAGCTCTTTCCTCCTGGTCCGGCCTGTGAAGGACTCAAAGAAATGCAGGATCTTCTTTCCTCTCTTGATGATCAATCGAACGTTGTCTTTGAATTAGGACTTGCACGCGGGCTTGCATATTACACCGGAACCGTGTTTGAAGGATTTTTACGCAATTCAAAAGAGGATGATGTCAAAAGCTCGCTCTGCGGCGGTGGAAGATACGATAAGATGGTGGGAAACTTCCTCCAGTCCAACAAAGAGGTTCCTGCTGTGGGTTTGAGTTTTGGCATTGAACCGATTACTGAACAGATGAAGATCAACAAACAACGCTCAGGTGACGGGCGTGTTCAGAAGAGTGTTGCTCAAGTGTTTATTATTCCTATCCAAACCGTTCCTTTCTGCCTCCAAGTTGCAGGCATCCTGCGGAAAGAAGGGATCAATACTGAAATTGATCTGATGGACCGGGCAATTACCAAGAATTTGAATTATGCCAATGTGCTTAATATTCCTTTTGTTCTGATTGCGGGCACCGAAGAGGTGCAGAAGAATAGGCTGAAGCTCAAAAACATGAAATCCGGAGAGGAACAGATGCTGACGCTTGCCGAGGTTGTCAAGGTGCTTCAGTCTTAAGTTTTTCATCTATCGTCCTTAAAAATGCTTCAACATCCTTTTCTAATTCTTCCCTGAGTGTGTTGAAGACAATTTCATCGTCAATGGTATCATACTGATGAGCAAGAACATTCCTCATACGTTTCGCATCCTTCAACTTTCCTGCAAGTTCTTCTGAAATAATTTTTGCTTGTGCAAGAATATCCAGTGCTTGTTTGTCGTCTTCGGGGAGTTTGAGGTTTTTATTTCTGATGACCAGGAATGCAACATCAATAACCGCTTCAACAATCTTCTCAAAATATCGTTCACTTGCCGCTTTTATTTTTGTATCTTCTTTGTACAACTCATATTCGTTAGGAAGAAAACTATGCAGTTCGACAAGGTAGCGTTCGATGTCTTGGATCTTGTCGTCAATTCTTTTTGTTTTCATAGATTATTTTCCCTGTTTCTTCGATCTCTTTTTTAATCTTCTGTGGCAAAAGATTATAGACTTGGATATCTACTTTTTCAGGTGCATGGATAATACTCCGTTTTCTAAACGCTATTGCATCTTTTTCGGTAATCTCAGAAAATTCGACAGCAAGATCAACATCTGATCTGAATGTGCGTTGCTGCACAACCGTTGATCCGTACAGGATAATCCTTTGGATATGAGATGCCTGCTGATCTGCAAGAATCAGATCTCGTGCTTCGGCAATAGCATGTTTGATGAGCTCGCCTTTTTTCATTTTAAAGAGCCATGTAAACGGAGCTGCTTCCATCATAAAAGAAAATTTTGGCCTGATGTCCCGCGAGAGTCTATTTTTTTCTGACTGCGTAAGATTAATTCCTTGGAGTTGTTTTTCGATGATAACCAGTTCACGTTTGCCAAAGATTTTTCGTGCCTGTTGATTGTTTTTGAGGAGTCGGAGGAAGCCTTTCATGATAACCACGATACTAGTTATTATAACCACCATAATGGTTATTTTCTATTTAAATGTTTTGGTTTATTTTGATCTAGAAAAACGTTAGGTTTAAATAGGACCGGTTTTCTAAATATCCTATTCATTTTGCGAGTGTGCTGAACATGAACGATAATCCTGCTGATCAACCTATTACCCCCCCTTCTCAGGATGCTCTTTACAAGCAAGGGATGCAGCTCATTCCTATTGTTGCTGGCTGCATCCTCAGACAAATTCCGTCCTATGCCTCGGTGACTCGCGATGACTTAGAAAGTGCAGGGCGTGAAGGGCTTGTCGATGCGGTTCGAAAATACAATCCTCAGCGCGGCAATTTCAAATCCTATGCAGAGTGGCGGATTAAAGGTGCTATGCTTGATGAAATTCGCGGAACGGATCATCTTTCTCGTTGTCTGCGGGAAGAAACAAGTCAATTTTCCCGCTATGTTCGCGAATTCGAACAAGAGCATGGTCGTTCCCCTGATCCTGAAGAAGCGATGAGAGACTTGTATCTCGATACTCTTGACGAATATCATGCTCTTCATTTTGCAGCGGATTTAGGCCAGAGTCTCAGGCGCCTTGAAACCGTGCTTCCTTCTGGTGATCAACATGCTGAAGCTGAACATCCTGAATCATTGAGGGATACCAAAAATCCTGAAAACGCATATCTCCATGCAGAAACGAATCATGCGTTGAGAGAAGGTCTTGAACGATTAACACCCAAACAACGAGAGCTGGTTGATATGCTTGCGCAGGGAAATTCTCCAGCAGACATTGCACGGGAGTTAGGTGTGACTGAAGGTGCTATTTCTCATCGCCTGCGCGGAACTGAGGAAACACTTAGACAGTACTTTGAGCGCCGCGGACTGCTTTCTTAAGGGTTTTCTTACACGTTCTTTCTTTATATAACTAAGCACCTAAATCAATATAAATCATTACTTCCATGCCCCCTCCATGGCTGGCGAAGGACAAGGAGATGCTGAGGGACTGAGTTTTCGTCTTCTTGAAGAGATTGTTGATGATTCATTTACCGGAACGCATGAAGCTCTTCTTGGCAAGCCCATCGGTGCTCTGCTTTTACGTCATGCTGACGGTGTGTATCGTGGAGCTGGCCGTATGGTGGCTGCTCATGGAAAATATGTAGCTGATCCTTCTTTATCGGTTGAAATTGAAGACGGAACTGTCCGAGGTTCTTTTGATAATATTCCATTTGGCAGCCGTACTGCACGTTCAGATGAAGCAGAACATTTAGGGTTGTGGGCGCGTTTAATTTATCGACAAGACAAACCTGGAACATCACCTCGATTTATTGACGTGGTTCCTGCAGTGCCTCCTGGAGTTGCTGTTTCAGTTGTTCATCCCATTCCTGCACCTTCTCTTGAAGTTGCTGTTGTAGAACCTGTCACTCCTCCACCCACTCCTCCTGTTCCTCCGCCAACTCCCGTTCCAGCCCCCAGCCTTGAACCATCTTCAGGTCGTTATGTTCTCGTTCCCCGCGAAGGTGTTGTTCCAGACAAAGCTTTGTTAGAAGCGGATCCTGATCGCTATCTTGCACAAGGAATCGAATTACGATTACGTGAATGGTATGATGCAGGAACGGATAGATTTCGATTACCCCATGTTGCAGGAACCTATCAGCCCAGGGAAGAGCTTCCGTATAATCTTGTTCGGGCGATCTTGGAAAGAGCTACTTCCACAGGCGAGTTTGGACGTTTGAAAAAAGATCATCGTCTTATGCGGTATCGGGATGTTTCTGACGGTTGCGTTGCTTTAGAAGATGTCTTGGCACTCCATTTCATTAAAATTTCGGACGCCAAAAAATATGGAGTTGATGATATTGCAAGATTTTTTGGTGTCGCTGAAGAAGATATCATCTTTCTGGGTTCTGAGAAAGGTTATTTCCCATCATCTACGAGAGAAAAACAAAGTTATCTTGTTCAACAAGCATTCCGTGATGCACTCCACACTGCTTTTGATGCTATGGTGCAGGGCAAGAGTTTATTTTC
>DUFX01000004.1 GCA_013331695.1 Candidatus Woesearchaeota archaeon | reverse complement strand
CACCGTTATTCCGGATGTGCATTGCTTTACGTGTTTTGTTTTCCAAGCTCCTGATTTGAAAGAGGGAATCTCTGAAGAGATGCTTAGAAAAGATCTGCAGTCAACGCTTGCACCCAATGGACAAACTTATTGGGAATATATCCACAGCGAGGAGGATATCGTAGCTGGTGCATTTGAAAATCTTCCTATTACCGTGCCGATTGAACCCCAAACATATTACAGTGTGATCTTGGCCGATGTTGAAGCACCCTTGCTTGGCCAGATTATGGGCGGTTTGATTGATGAAGATCAAAAAACACGGGTAGGGCTGACCAAATTGTACATCACTGAAACGAGCAAAGCAGAAGGATGTTATAATGATGCTTGGTTTATAGGAGATTCGAGGCCGATTGGCGGAGCAGGTGAGGAACGATGAGTAAGGCGTCTCTATTCAAATCAATACTCTTGCTTGCAGAGCAGATTGCTGATATTATTACGATGAAGATGATGAGAAGGATGAGTAAACGTGGACAAGAACTTATGAATCCAGTTATAAAATGGATCCTTGCTACCTTGTTAGGGGGAGTTTTGATTTACATCGCTTGGCGAGCACTGTCTCCTGAACGTGGAGAAGAAACTGCACAGCAACTCGCAGATGCACTGAAAGGACAACAAGAGCCACTGACGTGATCAAGATGAAAATGATAAGGACGAAGCAAGCGAATTTCTATCTTGTTGTGGGCCTCATCATCGCAAGCGTGCTTCTGGTGCTCTATCTGCTCATTTTTTTCAGCCAGTCAGGATTTTTTCCTGGCATTGTCAAACAGCTTGAACAATGGGGCATTCTGAAAGTGGGGCTGACCGAGCAACAACAGTTAGATATCAGCGAAGATCTGAGAAACCAACTCGTTAAAACAACGAGAGAGTACTACAACAATGATTTCACACTCGTTTTCAAGGTAAAAGGAAAACTCAGTTTAGATGACTGTGTGGTGTGGGGATGCTCGGAACTGCCGTTTGAATTTGAAGAACAGATTCCTTATAAAGAGATCATGCACGACCAAACAATTTATAAGAAAAGTGAGGTTATCAGGTATCATGTACGGGGCTTTGAAGGCGAACTAGCAGATAAGGATATTGATGAGATTGAATCATTAGACGAAATGAGTCTGATGGTCCTGAGAGGAGGAACGGTTTTAAGCAAGGAAAGCAAGAGGCTGAAGCCGGAAGCAAAGGATTATCTTGATGCGCGCGTGCAGTTGGTAAGAAAAGAAGGGCAACCCATAAAAATCAATGAAAAACTAGTTGTGATGACCTTAACCAGAATTGAGTTCCTGGGATTTGAAGGAAAAACATTAACGTATCGTTTATTAAATTTTAAGACAGAGCTCAATCAAAAGGAAGAAGAAACAGGTGTGCGTGTAAAACAGGTGGAGAAAGGAGGAGAGACGGGTGTGAAAGAGGGGAAAGAAGAAGATGGCGAAACTGAACAGGAAGGTGAAGGAGATGAAGAGTAAAAAAGGATTTGAAAACGTCTGGACTGGGATTATCATCGGATTGTTCGTTGTGGCTATTGTTCTTGGAATCCAGCAGGGATGGTTTAAAGGCATCAAAAAAGAAGCTGACACCCGTATTGCATCAGTGGGTGATGATGATGAAGATACGATCCAAAACTTTTTTGATAAATGTGGCATTGCAGACTGCAACCCTGCACGTGATCAGTGGGCGAATAAACCCATAGAAACTGAAGATGAAACACGGCTCGGATGCACCGAAGATCAAGAACCTCAGCCGGATCAGTGGAGCAAAGAAATTTGCAGGAGAAGAGAACCTAGTGCCATTGTTGTTTCATAAGGGAAAGGAACATCGAACGGAGTTACCAGGATGAAGAACAAAGCAAAAAGAGCACAAGTTACGGTGATTATGGGAATTCTCTTGACGATCTTAGTGATAGGAATTATCAGCTACACGGCCATGCGCATCTGGGGCTGGACTGATGATCGTAGAGTAACCCAAACATTTGGAGAGTTTATTCAAAAACTGAATACTGTTGCACAGGCTCCTGATGGATCATCGGAGAGTGTGGTGCTCTATCTCAAAGATGAATATGGCATTGTGGGTTTTTCAGGAGCTGAAGATTTTGAAGATTATCGGACAACCGAGGAAAACGGACGAAAAACAGGAAAACCACAGAACCAGTTCTTATATATTCAACGCTCAGAGCAATGTGAAAGAAAACAAACGACAGCAGAAGGCATTGAGATTCCAGAACAAGCATGCATTTGTTTGTACGATTTTAAAGAACAGGTAGGGCCACAGTCATTAAACTCCCGTGCACTTGCAATAACCGAAGAAAACAAACGTGTAACAATGGTTGACAGACTTGCATTAGGAGACGAGATTAAGGTTGTTCTTCACCAATGCCACAATCTTCCTGTCGCTCTTGACAAGTTGGTGATGAACAAAAAGGTAACGAGAACAATCATCGATCCGCCTGTTGCCTATCACTTTTGGAAAAATGGATTCTTGCTGTATAGCGCAAAAGAAGTTCCAGGAAGCTTGCTTGCTCTTTCTACACGAATAACTCCGGTTTATATCATCAAAGAAAAAGGAAACGTAAAGATCTGTCTTGATCCTGCATGCAATCCCAAAGAGATTGAACTTTCGTAATGAAGCAATGAGGCAGGAAACACAAGCTCCAAAAAGAGGTGGGTGATGGAAGAAATTGAAGGAGCTGAACATGACACAATTTGGACAGCAGTCGGACTGGTCCTCATTGTTGCAGTAACCACGATCCTTATTGCAGGAGCATATAACCTCAAGAAAGGCGTGCAGGGAGAAAATCTCTATCACGCTCATCAGCTGGGCTTTACCGTGGAAACCCTGGCAGGTCTCAGTGCAAACAGCATCCTCTATCTCTACCCTGATGACCTAAGCAGACATCTTGTTAAACAGCAGAGAAACACGCTGAGGGTTGAAGAGAAAGAACGTGCAACAGCGTCCTACGGTTCTTATCAGATCCTTCTTCCAAGAACAGGAGGAATGGGAGAAGAAAAGCAGTTTAATAGTCCGAAAGCTCTGCTTATAACAAAAATACAGGATAGGATAAAGGTGCAAGAAGTTG
Organism: Candidatus Woesearchaeota archaeon; assembly: GCA_013331695.1. Lineage (GTDB taxonomy): Archaea > Nanobdellota > Nanobdellia > Woesearchaeales > UBA12501 > UBA12501 > UBA12501 sp10192u. The sequence continues at coordinate 8,317 of DUFX01000004.1, read as the reverse complement.
ANNATAAGTACCCAAGAAAAACAAAAAAAGATGATTTGAAAAAAAAAGGGTATTTTTTCCTAAGGGTACTCGTTGTGTTGTTCATGATACTCTTTTTCGCGGGAGTTGCTGAAGGAGCAACTCCAACTTTGTTAGAACGCTATTTCTCTGACGAAAGCGGTATCCTTGAACTAGGCATAAAAAATAATCTCAACGCCTTTAATAGTGAACATACCCGCCCTATCACACTTTTTGTAAGAAAAAAGAGCCTGAAAGAAACTCAGCAGAACCCTCTTGAGGATGCACTGCGTGTTTTTGAACAGCAAAGAAGAAAAGTACAATATAGCAAGGTGCCTGATGGCAGCATCGAGCAGCAATTGCCTGCCCTTCTGTTGTATTATAATGCCGCAGACCGCGTGTTTGTCGTCGTACAACAGAAAGACAAAGTCTTAGAAGACGAAGAAATCCAGGCAATTCAAAATAAATACCAAGAACAGAAAAGAGTCCTCAAGGCAATTCCGATGCTTCGGGAAGGAGGGGGAGATGAAATCAAAAAAGCAACCAATGCACTGATGGTGCTGATATTGGGCGACCTTATGGCTGAGGTTGATAAAAAAGAGAAAGAAGAAGAACTGCTTGAACAGCGGCGCAGACAGGATGCAGACAATCTCTGTTCTCCGCTGAAAGATGGAATCTGCAGCAAAACCTGCACAGGAGTAGATTTAGACTGTCTGTGCGGAGATGGCATCTGTCAATACCATGAAACACGTGAAACCTGCCCCAAGGACTGCGGTGAACAACTGAGAATTTCCTGCAGTGTCATCAGCGACGGAATATGCATAGGAAACTGTATTACCAAAGATATCGACTGTTATTTTGAAGAACTTGCAGAACGAGCCTTTCGATATGGTGAAACAAAAAAGATCTCAGCAAAAGTGATGACACAGATATTCCTCTTTATGGTTATCATCCTTTCCGTTACTCTTTTAATTCTCCTTCAAATTTTTCACCTCAGGCATCAAAAAGAAAAACAGAAGCAGGTCGTGGGAAAAGATGATTTCATTCAACGATTACTCCGCTATCAAGAAAAAGAGCAGGAGCAAGCAATAAGAAAAGAACAAACAGGTAAAGAACAAAAGAAAATAAGAATAAGAAGATGATTAAAAGATTCACAAAAAAAGGACAGGGAATCAGTTATGGAAACATGATGATTATCATACTCATTGCCGGTTTTGTATTGGGCATCTCAGGTACTGTGTATGCGGGAATTGCAAAGCAGGCAATAGTAACCGGAAACGTGCTTCTTCCTGAAGTAGATGGAAAGCTTATGCTGTATCGTTTTGTCAACATCGATGAGTGTTTTGCCAAGCGGGATCCTGCAACAGGGAGGGTCATACCCTATGTTCTCGATGCGAACCGTTTTCATGAAGCAGACATGGAGCGGTGCTACCCGGTTGAAGAGAAATCAAGACGGCCCTGCTATCAGTTGCAGTTGATTGATCTGGACACCAAGGAAAAAGTCGCAGAAGTGATGAGCAAGAATTTTGTCCATTGCCGTGCAGTGGGAGCAAGAACGAGTTCAAGCATCCTGTATGTGCAATATGAGAAAGAAGGGGAAAAAGGAAAGGAAAGGAAACAAGGAAAGTTAGTGATTGTGCGAGGTTAACGGTATATGAGAAACCAAAGAGCAACCATTTTTGACAAAAGGGCATTCATGCGAGAACCGATACTTGGAACCTTAGGTATCTTGTTGATTGTTCTCGCCACTGTTTCAGCATGGGTGCTTTTTACAACAAACGAGGCTCAGGCAGAGACAACAACGCTTGAAACTGACCAATGGATCCAGACGCATGCAGTCCTCGAACAGTTTTTACAAACGCCCGTCAAGAATTATTACAAACAGGATGAAGTAGGTGCATCAAGAATTGTTGAGGCTGAATATAGTTTCCTAACGAGTGAGTATAAAACAGATGAACTTGCCAAACAGTTGGGAGCGCAAGGAATGATAGTGAGGGAGCTCATCGTCAGAATGCAGTACGGCCTCGGTGTTAAAGTAGAACGAGAAGGTGTTCTTGACAAGATCTTTCTGAGCGATGCAAAAATGATGTTGGAAATTCTGAAACTGCGCGCAGGGCTTCTCAATGAGATCCTGGGCAATACCTGGAGATTCAGCATCGAATATCCTGACGACGAGAGCATCGTTCTCAATGGACCAGGATTCTTCCACGAAAATCGACTTGTTGTTGAGACGCTGGTGCAGACGCCAACACCAGGAAAATTGATAAAAGTACGATTGGCAGTGCCAAAAAAGAGTTAGAAGAGTGAATCAGCTATGAAACACAAGAATAAAAGGGGGATCATGGATAGAGGGATCAAAGATAGGAAGATCATGCAGAACAAGAAAGGATTCTCCATACTGTTCTCCATTGGCATCGGATTTTTTCTTGCAGTCCTGTTCCTTCTTTTTTTCCTACCTGGAACAAAGACGCAGCCGTTTATAGGAAACAGCCAGCTTGAACTGTTGAAAGAAGACAGACTTCTCCAAAGCCAATTGACGATGATTGTCGATCCGCTTGGAGAATACAGCGTGAAACGTGCGTATACTCAGCTTGCATATCAAGGAGGATATCAAGATCCTGAACAGGCTCCCTGCGGTGCGTTTGACGGTTATGCGATCTGGAAAAAAGAAAAGAAACCGTGCTATCCTCTGCGCATACACCAGGAATTTCTGAATCTTGCACAAACGATTATGAATGAGTACACTCAATCGTTTGATGAGATACCTGAGGATAATTATGATCTTCGCATCCTTGAAGAAACGAAAGAAATAAACCGCGAAGAAACAAAGAAAACAGATCAAGAAAAAACGAACAACGAACAAGAAGAAAAACAAGAACAAAGAGCCATACAAATTATCGGAATTGCAAAAAAACCCATACAGAGAAAAACACAACATCCCATGCCTGTTGCAGTACTTGCGGCACAACCAAGTTTTTCAGTTGCTCTTGCACCCTCTCCTTTTGATGAATATGCGGTTCTCATCGATGCCATACAAGGCAAGGAACAGCCGACCAAAACAAGTGAACGAGGTATTTTTAACTATGCAGAACTCTGCGACCGTTATGAAACACTACTGCAAGACTGCATGCAAAGCTGGGCGCAACAGAAAAATGAAGAGGAACCCGTCAAGGCGCAAGGCCTTTTCTTTGAGGTAGGAGCTTGTATTCAAGATAAAGAAAGAGAAGAAGGNNAGAAGAAGGAACACAGGATAAGAACGATAAGAATGAGCATGCAGATGGGAGAAATGTGAAGTTCTGCGTCAAGAGCAGACAGCTCGGCCTTGCATTTGATGCCACAACAGGAACCTATAGATTGCAACCTCTGGTTTATCGTTTTGCAATTCAGTTTGGCGAGAAAAACTAGAAACACAAGGAAAACTGAAGAGGAACAAGAAAAACAATATAAAAGACCGTATGTTCTCTTTGCCCCATGATCAAATTACCATTAGAAACCATTATCCAGAAGATAAGAGAAAAAACAGGCATGACGCAGGAAGAAGTGCGCGATAAGATCAAACAGAAAATGGAACAGCTGGCAGGGCTTATTTCTGAAGAAGGGGCGGGCCATATTCTTGCCAATGAAAATGGCATTAAATTGTTTGAAGAAGAGTCAGGAAGACTTAAGATTGTGCATCTGCTCCCCGGCATGAGAAATGTTGAAATAGCAGGAAGAATTCAGGATATTTTTGAAGTGAGAACCTTTCAAAAAGAGGAAAGAACCGGAAAAGTGGGAAGTTTCATGATCGGAGACGAAACAGGGCTGATCCGGGTCGTACTCTGGGGTGATCAGACTGAAAAACTGCAGGGATTGGAGAAAGGAGCAGTTGTAAAAATTCAGTTTGCATATATCAAAGATAACCAAGGAAGAAAAGAAGTCCATTTACGAGACAATTCCAACATGGTCGTCAACCCGCCTGATGAAGTTGTTGGAGAAGTTAAAAAAAGAGTGTTTACAAGGAAAGGCATCTACGAACTCAGTGAAGAGAAGGATGTTGAACTGCTTGGAAACATTATGCAAATCTTTGATTTGAAATTTTTTGAAGTCTGCCCGCACTGCAATAAGCGGGCAAGACCCGAACAGCAAGGATTTATCTGCCAAATACATGGCATTGTTGAGCCTGTCTTTTCTTATGTGACCAACCTGGTTCTTGATGACGGAACAGGAACGATTCGAACCGTCTTTTTTGCAAATCAGCTTCAGCAGTTGATTCAGAAGAAACACCAAGAGATCATTGGCTTAAAAGATAATAGCACCCCCTTTGAAGAATTGAAGAAAACCTTGCTGGGTAGGATCATAAAAATAAATGGGAACGTAACAAAAAATAAGATGTTTGACCGGCTTGAATTTCTTGTTCAGAGAGTCGATGTTCATCCGAACGCTGCCGAAGAACTGAATCGAACCAGAACACAGCGCATTACAAAAATGGATGAACACGGACAGCAGATTGTTCAAGAAATACCTGTTATCGAAGAGGTTGAGAATGTTGATGAGGAGCACGTTTAAAAGAACGCAAAAACGTGACGAGAACACCCAGCAATGCGCCTATAACATTGAAGAGCTGATCAAATGCCGAATCAGCCCATGCTAACAGTTCTGATTGTGCATCTCCACCAACGGTTCTCCCTTCTCCAAACACATCTCCGGGTCCAAAATGAAGAATGCCCTCGCCAGGAGAGAGACTGGTGTACGCAAAGAATTCTCCGATTTCGATCAGTGAAGAGATGCCCACTGTTGCAAACAGCACAATAATGAGGAAGAAGAGTTTCTGCGTAAACGTTTTTATAGGGGTGGAAGTATGAGTGATAAAGAGGTTACTAAGGAATAAGCCCAATGCAAACGCACCTAAGAGATGCATATACACATCAAACTCAATGCCAAAATAGACATTCCCGTACAGTTTCATCTGATGGATAAAAATCGCAAAACCACCGACAGAGATAATACTATAGTTTAAATGAAGATGAGGGTAGAAAAGAAAAGTGAGAAGAAAAAGCCCTGCACCCAGGAATTTATCAAAGATAAGGTCAGATTGGCTGCCAAAAGAAAGGAATGCCCAAACTAAGAAGAACACACCAAGCACTAAACAAAGAGATCGTATAAGCTGATGGATTTTGGTAGGGGGAATCATAAGCGAAACAACAGCTCGGGACTATATAAAATTTATGACAAAGTTTTAAAATACAAGTTATACCAGAGAGATCATGCGCTGGACAACCCATCTCCTTTTTGCAGTTTTCATAGCATCCTTCTTTGTGGAACAAGGTTTGTTCGTGATGGGTCTGGTGCTTTTTGGTTCATTTCTGCCTGATATTGATCACCCCCAATCAAAAGTAGGGGCTAAAATAAAAGTAGTAGGTTGGCTTTCCAAGCACCGTGGATTCTGGCATACACCGTTTGCAATGTTTGTGGTGTCTGGGGTAGTAGTCGTGCTCACCAACGTAAAGATGGGAATAGGCCTTGGTGTGGGTTATGCTTCCCACCTTGTTCTGGACACGCTCACGATCAAAGGAGTCATGCTATTCTACCCCTTTACACGAAAACGAATAACTGGACCCATAGAAACAGGGAGCATCAGTGAGGGTTTGCTTTTTGTTTTGTTATTCATTATCCTACTGATAATTCTTTGGAACTAAAAGAAAAAAGAAGAAAAAGGAAAAAGAGTTAGATGTCTCTTAATCCATTGGTCTCAACGTAAAAGTTGCACTCGCCTTCTGGCTTGTCAGGACTATCAATAAGCTTGGCAACGCGACTTCCCTTCTTGCCCTTACGCAGATAAATCCTGAAAGTACATGCATGCGCAACAATGTGCCCCCCAATTGCCTGGGTAGGATCCCCAAAGAACTGGTCAGGTTTTGACATGACTTGGTTCGTGACATACACGAGCAGATTGCAGGTATCTGCAAGCTTCAGCAGATGGTGCAGATGCTTGTTGAGCTTTTGCTGGCGGTCTGCAAGCGTTCCTCGACCGACAAACTCTGCTCGGAAATGAGCTGTCAAAGAATCGACAATCACCACCTTGACATTGAGATTCTGTTCTTGGATGAGCTCTTCTATTTTTTCAGCAAGAAGCATCTGGTGGTCAGAGTTATACGCTCGTGCAACCTTGATCTGAGACAGCACACGGTTTGTATCCAAACCAACTGCTTCAGCAAGCTGTTTGATTCGCTCAGGACGGAACGTATTTTCGGTGTCAATGTACACGGCAACTGCAGTAGGATCCTGTTTTTGGATATTCACTGCAAGCATATGGCCGAGCTGGGTTTTTCCTGAACCAAATTCACCAAAGCATTCAGTGATAGTTCCGGTTTCAAACCCGCCACCCATCAGATCATCGAAAACCTTGCTTCCGGTGTGCACTTTGATAACTCGCTCGCGTTTTTTGAGCAGGTCATCACCTGATTCAAATCCCATATCCAAACTACTTCTTGCTGCTTGGATCATTTTTCGTGCAACGGGTTCTGAAACCCCTGTTGCTTCAACAAGTTCTCCGGGCGAAGAAACCGCAAGGCTCATCATATCGCTGTAGCCTGCTTCCCGTAGTTTTTGTGCAGTTGCAGCTCCCACTCCGGGAAGATCTTCAATCAAACTTTTTTTGATGGGGCTGATCGGTGATTTCATCAAGGGCTCATCAACGTTTGATTCTTCCACTTCTGATTGTTCAGGGTATTCTTCCATCACCTGTTCCATGTCTCCAGTGTTTATTAATTTTCTTCTGACCATAAATATCTCCTCCTTTTTTGTTGTCCTTTTTTGTTGTTCAATGCTCGAGGCAGAGTAAATGATAGTGTCAACACTATCACTGATCTCTCCAAACGTAAAGAATCGATGCACAATGCATCGACTATAGACTCCTTAGACTTCTTCAGTGCTTTGATTCTTGAAAATCAAAGACTCGTAAGCCTTGTTGAGCAGGGTTACGACTTTGGGAATGTCAGAAACCCGAAAGGATTTTGCATTCTTCCAGACCCCCTGCTTGTCTTGATACCCGCGCTCGATATTGAGCGTTTGATAGCTATTGACTCTGCCGTCTTTTACAGCATCATTGTTCCAGATCGTCACCGAAATGGATCCTGCACGAAGCTTTTTAGCCGGCAGTTTATGTTCACTCCCCTGTTCATGGGAAGGGTATTGAGTTGCGTATGCCATGGTTGGCACACTCGTCTCGACACTTCTTGTGCCGAGGGGTTTGAGATTCCCTAATGCGGGATTTCCCAATGTTGAATTTCCTAATGCTTGTTGTTGCATGGTATTCCTCTTTGCTGTTCGCATCTTGTTTCAGTTTTCATCTCTCCTAGCTCAGGAGAAGGGACGACTAAGAGGTATTTAATTCGTGCAGGTATATAAGCCTCACGCGCACATGTCCAGTGACCAGTGGGCGCCTGTTTTTGGCTTTTAGGCTGTGGGTGGTTTGTTTTGAAGGGTTATGGGTTGACCAGTGGTAGATAGGAAAAAACAAGGAAGAGTACCCGTATCCTCGAGAAACAGTATATTTATAAATGACAGGAGAATCCGTTCTTTTCTACGCATTGTTTTAGTTTTAGCGTAAAATAGACAGAAAGTACATAAGGTGAAATACTATGTTTAGAGACAATAGACGAGGACCCCCGCGGGGCGGATTTAATGATAGAGGAGATCGAGGCTTTAGCGGTGGCGGTGGATTTAACCAACGGCCCCCGGTCAATGTTGGAGACGAACTCGATGTAAGCATCGAGGCAGTAGGAGAAAAAGGTGACGGCATCGCAAAAAAAGATGGCTTTATCCTCTTTGTTCCTAACACCAAAGAAGGTGACCGTCTGCGCATTCGCGTTACCAAAGTCCTGCGCAAAGTAGGATTTGCTGAACGCATCGGACCTGCAACAGGAGATGCTCCTTCAAAAGCTGGAGCTCCAGCTGGAGAAGAACCTGCTCAGTCTGAAGAACAGCAGCCCGAAGACACCGAAAACTTCGGCGAAGAAAGCCAAGGAGACGGAGATCTTGAAGAAGAACTTGATGTTCCTCCTCCTGAGGATGGATAAGGTTCTGATTAACTTTTTGTTTTTTTCTTTTTTAGTTTCTTTTTATGAGTGTAGTATGGTGAGTTTGATTTCCTAAAACAAGAGCGATGATAAAAGTGAAGGTGTGTTGCATGACTGAACTCGAGCATCCTACTGCAGTCTAGGTTTGCGGTCGTTGCGAACAAAGACCTGAAATTTGCGGACAATTAGAATCTTATGTTCAAGAGAATAGAATGCGAGTACTAGTAACAAGAACAGACGGTTGCCGTGGTGCAACACTTCTT
>DUFX01000033.1 GCA_013331695.1 Candidatus Woesearchaeota archaeon | reverse complement strand
CGCCTGCGGTGGCGGCGCAGCAACACATGCGCCGACTTGTTCTGCATTCATTTGACATGTTGTTCCTTGTGGACAGGCAACAGACTGTCTGGTACTGCCACCGTTTTGTGTACAATAATATTCAGTGAGCATTCTATCATCTCCACAGGCGTCTTTGGTGGCAATGTCCTCGGTAATGGAACGGTCAAGAGTAAGGATCCCTGCAGTAGCCGGATCATTTCCACTATCAGTTTCACTGCATACTTGTGTTTGACAAACACGAGAAAAACAACGCAAACCAGCGCCACAATTAGCATCAGCGTTGCACGCCTGCGGTGGCGGNNCAACGCATCGTCCATCAATACAACGATCGCTGGCACAATGCGCATGTCGTTCACAAGGAGAACCGACAACCAGTTTTGCCCTACACAATTCTGCCCCCTCTAAAAATCTATGTTGAGCTATGGGAAGGTCCCTTCCACCAACTCGAAATTGCACAGCGCGGCGGCATATTTCGCCAGCAGGACAGACATTATCATCACACGCGAGGGCAACAGGAGCCGACGCCTTGCAAACTCCAAGAGTGCAAAGATTGCTGATGCATTCCACGGGATTGGTGCAGGCCTGGCTATTTGACTTTTTTTCTGTACAGATGCCTCCCAAATCGTCATCCGCACAAAATTGAAGAAGTGTGCAATCATCGTCGGTTGCGCAGATAACCGGAGCAGCCCTCGGAGCATTGCCGGTGATAGTGTTCAGATTATTGCCTTCAACAGTGATAGAAACAACGAGGAACGTAAAGAGAAGGACAATACATACACGCACAATAAGATTGTGCATCGCTTTCCGATTGATGTTGCGAGAGACCATTATAAACTCCACCCATGTCAGTATTTCAACGTTTCTCTAATAATGAGATTATGATTAAAAGGTTGGAGGCCGAGGAGGCTGCTGAAACGGGGATTGTCGAGGAGGAGATTGAGGTGAAGCAGGAGTGTATGGCAGGGGTGAGGACGGTGGAGAGGGAGGCTGTGCACCAGGGGGAGGGATAGAGCCGTACAACGCCTCATTCTTTTTCTTTTTCTGATAATAGTAGTAGCCAAGTCCGCCGAGAATCACTGCAATGATGACAATAATAATCCACCATGGAAATTTTTTCTTTTGAACAGGAGGCACGGGAGGCAATACAGCCGGCTCTTCAATCAACACAGGCTCTTCTGCTTCCTGTTCTTCCGGCACAGGTGGTGCTACGGGTTCTGGAACTGGCGGTGGTGCAACAGGTGGTTGAACAACAGGAACAGGTGGTAAACCACCACCCACTCCGCCGGATGGAGCGTATGGGCGAAGTCTTTCATCAGGGCCTGCTGGTTGCCGTCCTCCTCGATCAGAAGAGGCGGATTGAGAAGATAAACTCACTTGTTTTGGTTCATATATAGGTTTTGGGGATGCCTGTCCAACTACACATTGTACGCCGTTGCAGGATGTCCCGCTACTACACGTACCGCATGTACCGCCACACCCATTATCACCGCACTCACGCATATTGCAGTCAGGGATACAAACACATTGGCCATTTTGGCATTCATTGCCCGGTGTTGCACACAAACCATCCGGCGTGCCACAGAAACCGCCGCATCCATCACTGCCACAGGTTTTTCCTGCACAGTTGGGCGTACACGCACTGCCAGAAGTGATAGTAACTGAGGAAGGTTGATATTGATCAACAAGTACAGCAGGCCAGCCTTCAGGGCCGAAATTGTTTTCAGCGGTAAAGCCGCTTACAGTTACCTGAGTGGTAACTTCTTTTTTAGAGATGAAATAGAGCCGTGCAAGAGGAGTTGCCTGAAAATTGAAATAGTCTGCAATAATGTTGCGGGCAATACCTTCAAGGTAGAGTGTACCAAGACTTTCAGAATGGGTAAGTTCAAATCGTGGAAGAAGGGTTTCAGCACGGACAAATGTCAAGTCGTTTTGGTTGTAACCAACAGCGAGTTGGTAATTGTTGATGAGCTGTGATGTGGGTGATGTTCTTCCTTCGATAAATGGGTACACGACCACGTCAACGAAAAATTCTGCACCTGCACCAGTTGATTTTGCAGATGGGCTTATCATTGCGCCTCTTTGGGGCATATCTGCTTGTTCAAATGACAAAACAGGAGGGAGAGTCAAAACTAGCAAAATAAGAAAACAAAAAAAAGTGATTAACCTTAGGGTCCGCGCAGCCGACATGATTCTTCCCCGTTGATTCTCACATACTCATAAAGTGGCTGGAAATAACCGGCATCCTTAATCGTGATGCATCCATCAGGCCGTGTTGGACCGTTTTTCACGCCAACATCTGCAATGAAACAACCATTCAGGCCGATGTAACCATTAGCAATAGTGAACCGATTGTCAATCGCCCCAGGAAGTGTACTTGGGCACACGTCTTGATTGTCCCTGATACCGTCGCCGTCGCAGTCTACATTGTTTTCACAGTTCGGCTTTTCTTGTGCATCGGGCACGCCGTCAGCATCAGCATCTGGTGCTCCAACAGGACAAGGGTCACAGTCAGCCGGGCAGGTTGCACAGTTTTCAAACAAAGGATTGCCATGGTCACAGCGATTGCCATCGTTATTAATGTCAAGTCCGCAACCAGGTGTTGCAATTTCTGGAATCACACAGCTGCCACCTGCTGCTCCTGCGCCTCCTCCACCAGCGCCACCCGGACAGGTGGTCGGATCAATGAAATTATTTGGAGAGCATTGCTGCCCTGCTGGGCACGCGCCGCCTGCTCCGCCAACCGGGCAGTTTGCCGCTACAGCGATGCATTGGCCTGTCTCGTAATTACAAACGGGTGTTGCGACGTTAAGCGCCGTGCACTTGGCATTTCCCGTTACTGGCGCAAAAACTCGACCTGGAACAACACCTTGCGGATTGTTGCAGTCAAGCAGGTACATATTNNTTGCGAGTTGATTATCTGAAAGAACATACGCTCCCGCAACATTAGAGCCAAAACGGTCACGATCTGCGTCGGTGTAGAATTTTGATCTGATGGCAATGTTTGCCTGGGCGTTTGGAGGGTCAAATAATTCGACATTTTCACTTGCGACTGTGATCACGGCAGATGCTGCAGTCAGAGAGAAAGTTCCACTTTGACCAATCAGATTAACATTTGGAAGAACCTTTGGACGGAAATTAAGAGTAAGAAAACGTGCGGCGCGGCCCGTTGAAATTGCGGTATCAAAATTCAAACGTTCACCATGAATTCGAAGTGTACCTCCTTCCGGAGTAACTTGGATATTATCAACGGCCCAATCGTTTGGTCCTGCACCAACGCCGGCAAAATCAAATTTGTCAATTGGGAACGCCACTGTAAAGTCGAACGCTAGTATCTTAACGCTCGGATCCGCAGATTGCTTGGGATAACCGTGAACTTCGAGAGGAAACACCTCGCCCTGGGCAGGGTTTGCCGCATCAACAACAGATGATGCGCTGGTCACGTGAAATGATGATCCTCCTGAAGCAAGGCCTGCTGAAGCTTGAGTTTCATATAGTGCAAAGCCAGTCAGCGCCGTCGAAGAACTTGAAGAAGATGAAAACGTACCTGTATCAGGCAACAGAAAGAATCCCGCAATAAGAAGGATAACAGCAGCCACGGCGATGAAATCGGTTTCACGCCCTCTTTTTTTATTCAATCTATCACCCTGATTCAATTTGAGAAAGTGAAATATATAAATGTATCGGTAGTGTAGGCTCTGTCCTAAATCTCAAAAAAAATTTACAAACCAAGGCTCTGCTGAACTTTTCGTTCTTTCATGGTTCTTTTATTTTTTTCTAACCAGCTGTATACCGAAGCATGCGGACTTCCTGCAAGCAAACTTTCCACTGCTCTGCGTGCAACACTCACATTCTGGATTTCACCGATCATCGTAATCGTTTTTCCGTACACGCAGATAGAACTTTCAGTGAGCTCTTCAATGGTACGCCGTGCTTTTCCTTCTGCACCAATAATTCTGCCTTTCAAGCGCATGAGCTTTTTGATGCTTGCATCGCCTAAGTGTTCTTTAAGATTAATAATTTCCACACAATAATCAGGTTTGAGAAGACGCAGAGCAATATCAGGATTCACGCCCCTTCCAATAGCACGCACGACATCACGCGCACTGAACATGCCAATCGTGTCGGTTCCGGTAATAATCACATCGCCTTCTTCAGAATCAATGTTCAGCTTGGAATTAGTAGAAGTTTCAATATCTGCTTTGACCACTCCTTCTTTTCCGATCAGAACCGCAATCCGCTCTTTAGGGATCTTTAATTCATAAGAATATTGGAGCTCGTCTTGTGATTGCGATTGGCGCGATGGGTGTGGTTGTTGCAATGGTTGCAGGGGCTGCCCAGTTTCTGAGTGTTCTTCTGCTTTACCATCTTCAGCTTTACCAAGGGGGTGATCAGTGTTCTGTTTCATGGTGGCGATAGGGGGTGATTAATTGTGTAAGATAAGGGGCTTTGGTTTGAGGTATCTTATAAATCTTTGGTTCTTTGAGAAAGGAAAGAATAACACGCAAAAAAGCAAATGGTCCTTTATTCTTACGTTTCATGATATTTTGAGAAACTTTTATAAACACACCCCTGTTGATATGTTTGGGGTATGACTATGAAAAAAATAGGAATTGTTCTCGCAATGTTGATGGTCCTTATAGGTGCCGTTGCCATATTTACCCTTGCTGCGCTTCCTGCAGTAGAAGCACAAAAGAGTACAACGCTGATCATGACCCTGAAAGATATCTCGAATAATCAGATTATTCAGGGTGTCCCTGCGATGGTGAAGGTCATTGATGTCAAAACAGGGGAAAGCGAAACTGCAACCGAAACCATTGATGTATCAGGCATCTTGAAGTACCAGCTTCTTCCAGGAAGTTGGAAGGTTGAAGTGCAGATTTATGATGCACAAACGGAATGGCTGGATTATTATGGAAGCCGGGTTGTTTACATTCAAGAAAATGAACCCCTCCTAGAAAGAACATTCTATTTAATTCCGATTGGTGCAGTGGAAGGCCTCGTTATGGACGAAGAAGACAAGCTGGTCGCAGGAGCAGAGATTGATTTTAAGTGCAAGTTTGAAGAGACACTAGACACCGAAAGTAAAACAGACTCTTATGGTTCATTTAAGTCTATTCTGGTTCCGGCAGGAACGTGCAGGATTTTTGCAGCTGCAAAAGACCGGGTGGGAATGCAGGAAATTAACGTCGAAAAAGGGAAACTGGGCAATGTAACGATCCGACTGACTGAAGAACGATTTTCAAACACACCCTTTACTGCGATGTGGGCAGTGATCGTGATCTTTATTTTTATTGCCTTCTTTGTGCTTTTTGCAGTGCTCCGAAAACATCTCCACCGCGAATTGAAAGAAAAACTCAAGCATGAATTCAAACGGCTGAAGGGTGAAAAAGAAGAAGAGAAAGAGGATGGGAAAGAAGAGAGAGAAGAAGGAAGAGAAGAGAAGAAACACGCCGAAAAAGAAGAAAAATCTGAAAACGAAAACTCCAAAGAAAAGAAGAAAGAAGAGAAAAAAGAAGCATTGAATCCGCGGGCCAGGGATATTATTGAAACCTTGAATGACCGGGAAAAGAATGTGGTGCAGTTTACACTCAAAGAAAAAGGGGAAACAACGCAAGCAAGGATCAGAAATGGAACCGGCATCCCCAAAACCTCGTTAGTCCGCTGCTTTCAGGCGCTTGAAGCGCGCAAGGTGATTTCTGTGGAAAAGATCGGAAAAATGAAGAAAATTCGATTCACAGACTGGTTTATGGGTAAGGAGTAGAAAGGACTGTTATTCTTGCTTATTTTTATATTCTGACCATTATTCTTGCTTTGTGATGGATTGAGGACCGCAAAAGGTTTATAAAAGAAATGAGTGATAGTACACCTTGGCTATCTTATTTCAAAGTTGGATGTGAGAACCAAAGTTCCACATCTGCTTTGCATTTTTTGTTTTATTTTTCTTCTTATTTTCTTTATCGGTTTTCTTATTTTTGCTTGCGCTCAGGGATCTTTACGCCTAGCTTCTTGAAGAAAGTATCAACATTCCGATGATCGCGCTCGATCAGTTCTTGTGCATTGGCGCTGTCAAGAGGACTGCATTGAGAGAAATCAATCAACACCGGCTTTTCATCGCGATTGAGGATATTAAATGCCGAGAGGTCGCCATGGGCTAAGCCCGCTTTGTTGAGCTTTGCCATTTGCTGTTTGACGTCTTCGTAGAAGGCTTGGGGGTTTTCGGGGAACCTGTCTTTAAGACGAGGGCTTGGCCTGGTTTCGCCATGGCCATGGATGTATTCCATCAGCAAGACATTGTCGCGAAAAGCAATAGGGGTAGGAACCCTACATCCTGCCTCTCGTGCTTTCAGAAGATTCTGGAATTCACGCCTGCACCAGGTGAAGATAATCAACCGATGCTTTTTTTTGAGGTTCAGAAAACGAGTATCATAGCGAATGTACTGGTACATGCGGTTGAAGTCGCAGGTTTCCAGACGGTAAATTTTCACGATGATAGGCTGCTCTTCTCCGTTGGGGCCATACTTCATTGCAGAGAAGATGTTGGCTTCTTTGCCGATAGAGATCGGCTCGGCAAGATGCTTAAAATGGCCTTGGGAACTCAGCCTAAACAAGACCCGCTCAGCATGATCATCAAAGACATTCTTGTAGGTCTTGAATTGTGCCCGCGTTTGACGCTTGGTGATGGCCATGATCCTTCCTAAGAAGGAAGGGTTTATTAAATATGCCACGAAATACCCAGTAAGTAGATTTACCCCTCATAAGTAACAAATATACCGAAAGGTTTATATACTAGTAGTTACTAATAAGAAGTAACATTATGTTGAGAACTTCGGTTTTCAACATCTTGTTGTCTAAACACCTCTATTTCCTGGGGATGGGAAACTATCCTCAGGTTTTTCCTTTCCCAAAAGTATAAGGAGCTGAGGTGAATGTGAACCATTTGCGCCTTTAAGGACGAGTATTCGATCTGCGCAAATTCACTATTTGCTTTTGAAGCAAATTGAGATGGTATTTGAATACACCATTCAGATATGAAAACCAATTCCTATACCCCCTTTGAAAAGGCCAAAACCTTTTCAACCATCTCCTCACAGTTGCCGGCGCAAGTCGGCTTCTGAAGGATGGTTTTGATATGTTCTGAGCTGTTTGAGAGAGTGTCGATAGATGGTTTCTTGCTTGTTTCTTACGCCCAAGAGAAAACTCAAGAATATAGATAGATTTATATAAAATAGAACACCTCCTTCCTTGAAGCATTGAAAGAAGTGCTGAGTCAATCACCTCCTGGATTCCAGGCATCATAGTCATTCAAACAGCCCGACTCGAGAGTAACTCAAGGGAGCTCACGCTAACAGCAAGCAATGATACTTGGGAGTTAGTGATTCGGGCCTCATCTTCCTTCCCTTTTCAGAACCAGAATTGAGGGATTACCGCTGTGACGCTGTGGTTGACAAACACGATACCTTATTAAAATAAAAAATTGAGACTCAAAAGAGTCTGATAAAACAGCAAAAGAACTCATAGAGAACGGCAATAAAAATTATACATCCCGTTCATTCACACTCATTCCATTGTTGGTTTTCGAGGTTGTACAACCTCGTGTGTAAAAACCCAAGCATTAGTGTAGAAATAGAAGAGAAGAGACATGCAAAGTCTCTGTGAGTTCTTACGTAACGACAAGCACGATACAAGCTTGAAAACTACAAACAAATAATGACAAACGAATCGGAGGGATTACCATGGGAAAAATTAGCCCTGTATCCGCAAAGTATATCATTCATTCCACCATTGAAATTGATGGTGTTGTTGACAAACCTGATGTGATTGGAGCAATCTTCGGACAAACCGAAGGACTCTTAGGAGCAGACCTTGAATTACGAGAACTACAGCGCTCAGGAAGAATTGGAAGAATCGAGGTCAATGTAGACACAAGAACAGGAAAAACAAAAGGAGAAATTATTGTTCCTTCATCCTTGGACAAAGCTGAAACCGTTATTATTGCAGCTGCGTTTGAGATTATCCAACGCATTGGACCCTGCAACGCAAAGATTCTTGTACAGAAAATCGAAGATGTTCGTGTTTCTAAGCGAGCCTTTGTTGTTGAACGAGCAAAAGAGCTTTTGAAACACCTGATTGATACCACCATGCCGGATTCTCAAGAACTTGCTGATGAAGTTGCTCAATCGGTTCGTATCATGGAAATTCAAGAATATGGACAAGACCGTCTTCCTGCAGGACCAGGCATTGATGAATCAGAAGAAATCATTATTGTTGAAGGCCGGGCAGACGTTGTTGCGATGTTAAAGCATGGCATCAAAAACGTGATTGCTATGAATGGAAGTTCAGTTCCGCAAACGATTATTGAACTCAGCAGAAAAAAAGAAGTCACGGTCTTTGTTGACGGCGACCGCGGAGGTCTGTTGAATATTAAAGAACTTCTGCAAGTTGCTTCTGTTGATTATGTCACCAAAGCTCCTGATGGAAAAGAAGTTGAAGAATTGACCAAGAAAGAAATCCATCAAGCACTGCGTGCAAGAGTTACAGCAGAACAAGCGAAGCATGAACTGCCGAAATTTGAAGCACGGGAGAATGGACAAAGTTCCTATCGAGAACCCTCACGCACTGGCGTTGATCGAACATTTTTGAATCAAAGCCAGCCTCGAAGACCCCCTATACGGGATCAGCGGGATATGCGGGGAGATGCACGAGACATGAGAGCAGACACACGAGGAGAGCAAACCATGCGGCCAAAACGTGTTGTCAAAATCTCTGATCTTGAAAAAAGCAAGTTCAAAACCATGCTTGAAGATCTGATTGGAACACGCGGAGCCTACATCCTGGATGAGAAATTGAACATCCTTGGAAAAGTTCCGATGACCGAGCTTGCCAGCACCGTAAAAAGTCTTGGAACAGGCGTCTATGCATTGATCTTTGATGGCATCATTGAAAATGAACTGATCCATGTTGCTGAAGATTCCAACATCAGACATCTGATCGGCATGGACTGCCCAGGAAACCCGCAAACACGGGTGAACATTTTAACAGCAGAAGAGTTGGCTTAGGCTGATTCTTCTTTATTTTGTTTTTCTGGTTTATTCATTTTTCTTGTTTTTTACCTAACTTTCTTTACTTTATGCCCCTTTTCCAGCGCCTCAGTATAACAGACTTCCATGATTTCACATTGGAGGTTGTCTTCAATCTTCTTTTTGGAGTATCCTCGTTTCTTTAATCGCTTGTACAAAGTCTTGAGATCACAGGTAACAACGATACACAGATCAACGTATTTCGGACTAAGGTAGTGCGAGAGGTGGCTGTCAATCACCAGCTTCTGCTTGTTCTTTTTCGCTTGGTGGATACGCTGTTCTAACCACGTTGCAAGCTTCTTTTCATCAACTACAAAACATTTATTTTTGTGATCATACGCATCATAGAGCTTGTGCTTTTTGATGAGTTGATTGACATCAAGAGGTGTATAGCCTTGTTTCTTGTACTTCTGTGCAAGCGTGGTTTTGCCGGCACCAACAGAACCCGTGATGATGATAATGTTGGGTTTTTTGTGGGGTTTTTTCATGGGGAAGGTTCAATTAGACGATGGGAATTTGATTGTTCAATGCTTGTTTTTCCTGCATACATCTATCAAAACCAGGCTGGGTAATCCATTGACACTTGTGTTCCACACACCCACAGGTTGCAAGACTCTTGTTTTGATAGCAGGCATATTCGTATTTGTATTCGCACGTTGTAAAGACCGGTTCGTCTTGGACTGAGACGCAGAGTGTGTTGGAACAGCCTGAGGTGATGCACATCGAATTGTCAGTACAGAAATCAGGGGGATTCTCAAATTTCTGAGGGGTGCAGGCAGGGAGGAAGAGAGAGAATAAACTGACAAGGAGAAAAACAAAGAGCGGGGATATGGGTTTCATGGCATTACTAGGAGCAGGGAGATATTTAAAGTTAGTTAGTGTCTATTGCTCGTATCTTGTATATGTTGTTTAAGATCAGTTGCAACCACCTCTAGTGTGCGCTCGATATTTCTTGTTCGTTCTTGAAGGACGGACACATCTTTTCTAAGGTGATAAATAAGATGAAAAACGGCCAAGAAAAGAGTCAGGCCTGCTGTAAACATACCTCCGATGATGGCAACAATAATCTGCAAAGGAGTTGGACTATGTCCGGTTAATTTTAATATTAACCCGTAGATCACCCAACCCATTATGAGCCACCCAAGAATACGAGAGAATACTATAAAAGTTGATACCCACTGGTAGTTCGGAATTTTTGTTTTTTTCATTTGAATCGCCCTGTCAAAAGAGTGAGTATCATCAAAATAACAATGAGTACGGTAATGCCAAGTTCAATAACAAACGTCTCAGGAGTGTTCATAAATGTTTTAATTTTCTTTGCACAGGTTGTTATCGTCATAGGCAATTCTAGGAATCTTAGAATTAATAAACCTTTGCATGAAAAAATCGGAAGGTTTTCGGTACAACCGGAAGATTTTCGGTTTAATTATTAGTTTTTCCGAAAACGGCCACTGTTTTTCGAAATAAGCATGAACCAACCGGAAATTTTACGGAATGGTTTATACAGCCTATAACGCCACAACTTTTATAAAAGCGAACAGGCAAAAGAGGAAGAGAAGAGATATAGGTGAACAAAGAGATGGTCGAAGGAACAATCAGCCACGATATGCATGCAGAAGAAATCAACAAACTGCTCCTGCAAGGCTATCAACAGCCAACTTCACAGTCAACTGCTCAAACTCCTGCAATCAAAGGCAAAGGCTGGTTTTCTGCATCGTGGTTTACACCCAAACTCTTAGAAGGAGAACGCATTCTTGAAACACTCGATGTGGGATTTTGGAAACTTAAAATCTACCGCATCTTTGCAACGAATAAACGGCTCATTGTCCTCAAAAAATTCCCTAAAAATCTGATGGATATGGACTACCGCCAGATTGAACTCGTGGAGTACTACACGAATGTGGAATGGATGATGTCGGTCTATGGTATGGTCCTGGTTGCATTGATGTTCTTCTTCCTCACTGCACAAGAAACGGTGATGAATGCCATCTACAGTAATGTTGCAGTTATTGAACCGATCTTGAATAGGGGAAATCTCTTTGGCCTTTCGTTTGGTGCGTTTATTATCTTTTTAGGACTCTTGTTTGGAGGACTGTATTTTTTAGGGATGTTTGTCCTGTCTCTGCTGGGAAGCCTGCGCATTCTGCTGTACGAACAAGCACCGTTTGATATTACAACAAGCATGACCATCGAGATTCAAGATCTCATTCGATTTGTTGAACAACAAAAGATTGAGCTTGATGTTCCTGTTGGATCTGCAAGAAACCTTCAACCAAGTCAAGGAGCACAAGAACAGCCGGCCTCCAGTAAAATTCAAAAACCTGCACAGCAGACAAGTTGAGGAAGAGTCACCATGAATTACAAGCGTGTTCTCATTGATGAAACAGGAGAAAGTCATGTGCTGAAGGATATCGAGCATGATTTTCATACCAAAGATGGATTTCTTAAAAAAGAGGATTTGAAGAAAAAAGGATGGGTCAAGAACAGCAAGGGAAAAACGGTTTTTATCTGTGACCCTGCAGTTCCCGATGTGTTTAGAAAATTAAATCGCCATGCTCAGATTATGACCTTGAAGGATATCGGAGCCATTCTTGCGTATTGTGGAATCAACAAAAACAGTGTGGTTGCTGATGCAGGTTCTGGAAGCGGAGCAATAGCCTGTATAGCAGGGTTGATTGCAAAAAAGGTGGTGACGTATGATATCGATGACCGCAGTATTGAAACAACCAAAAAGAATATCGAATTGTTTGATTTGAAGAATGTCACCGTGAAAAAAGAGAGCATCTATGAACCACAAGGAACAACCAAACAAAAACAACAAAAACCCTTTGCAGACGTGTTTACCCTCGATGTTCCTCAGCCGTGGGATGCGCTGCTTCGCGTGAAAGAAATTTTGAAGAGCGGAGGATTCTTAGTGAGCTACTCACCCCACATTACACAAGCACAAAAGATGGTCGTGGAAGCACAGCAGAAAGGATTTATCCATCTGAAAACAACTGAAACGATAGAGAGAAACTGGATCCTTGACGAAAACCGAGCACGGCCAAACTTTGATGCACTAGGGCATACGGGTTTCTTGAGCTTTTTGAGGAAGGTGGAATAATTTGTAAAGATTTCTTAGAATTTAACATGAGGAGAAGCGTCCACCTACATCTCCAACGCTACTTTTGTTTTATCGAGAATACGCTTTGCTAACTGGAGTAATTCTTGATATTCTTTATTTTCTAACGATACTTTCGTGCTATATTGATAATCTTCCCGGATACTTACCACCGTATCGGGGGATTCTTGGGTTTCTTTGAGGTTCAGCATGCTCACTTTCTCTAAATCTTCTTGGATGAGGGTTATTTTCTTGTCTTCAATAAGACTTGCAATAAGAGCAAAAGTACATTCTTGATTTCGGGTCTCGTAACCATATTTTACTAAAATAGCTAGAAAGCAATGATAGATCACATAAAATAAACTGCTTGAGCACCAATCGGTAAATCCTCCTTTTTGAAGATAGAAAGTCACTTTAAGATTGTGCTCCGCTTTGGCGAGATGCTCTCTTGCTTTTTCCAGATCGACCTCAACTTTGACTAATCCACGATGTTGCTTTCCTTCCCGAAGTTCTTTCTTGGCCTTGTTCAAGCACCAGTTCACTTTATTCTTTGCGTGACTCATGATAGATATCCAGGAATTTTTCTTCCCCCCTCCCCACTATTCCTTTTATGGCATTGAGGAGCGGCTTATCTCTCTTTTTAATGTTTTTGATGAGGTCGTTATAGGTTTGATACAAAGGATGAAGTTTCTTAATGTTAATTTTATTAAGTTCTTTTATCTCTTCTTGGAGTTTAGGAAATCGTTTTTGATCGGTTACCAAAAGAAGATCAATATCGTTAGGATTGGATTTCTCTAAAACAGAACCAAAAAGGATTATTAAATCTGCATTTTTTATTTTTTTTACTTCGCCAATCCATCTTTTTACTAAGGGGTTCGCATAAAGAGATTCTCGTGATAAAATTAATCCGATATAACGTCGAGCGTAGCTCTCTTGGTTTACTCGATAGATTATTGCTTTGCCAATTTTTTTTGATTTTAAAATTGATTCGCTTTCTAATCGTTTAAGTATTTTGAGTGCACCCATGGCCGTGATTCCCACTACTTTTGCGAGATTGTTTGCATTATAATCTACTTCGGGGCTTTTAACAAGCTTAAGTACCACGTCCATTTCCGCTTTGGTGATTTCTTTCATATAAACTCTTAGTTTATATATTTAAACTGGCAGTATATAAATGTTTGCTATGACTGCAGAATAAATTTCGCGGGATTCTTATACGCCGGTAAACAGCATTAAAATCGTTTAGGTATAATACAACTTCCCTTCACTCTTCTGTTTCTGATCCATCTGGGAACCGATGTCATTCGCGCGGGGCCGGTGGGATTCTGGATCGCGTCTAAACGTGACACCTAAATCTTTCAAAAAGAGATTCATCCCCTCATCCATACTCAAAGGCCCGTGGAAAGTTCCTTTCACAGCAGGTTCTCCTAAGAACACCGAAAGTCGGTCAGATAAATAATCAACAAAAAGTAAATCGTGGTCAATAACAAAACAACTGGTTCCTTTTTGAGTCATCAGGTCACGGATGGCTTTGGAAACCATCAAGCGTTGCTCCACATCAAGGTATGCAGAAGGTTCATCCAACACATACAAATCAGCGTCTTGAGACAAACACTGTGCAATCATAACCCGTTGCAGTTCTCCACCGGAGAGTTCACACAATTTTTTAGTAAACAAGTCCTTCAAATCAAGAGGACGAATAAGAGCAACTTCATATTTTGCAATGACATCACGCAAAAAGAAAGCAACCAGTTCCTCATTTTCAACATCCAAATACTGAGGTTTATACGCAATCTTAACCTGCTGTTGTATTTCGCCATGGTCTTGCTCGAGCACACCGCTTAAGATCTTGGCAAACGTTGTTTTTCCCAATGCGTTTTCTCCCACAATGCCGCAAACTTCATGCCGAGCAATTTCCCCGCTCGGTGCAGAGAGGGAAAAGCTTCCCAGTTGTTTAACAAGTTGAGACCAGGAGGTTAAAACGGCACTGCTTCGTTTGTGAATGGGTGTTTTCTCATGAAACATAATCCGATGATCACGAAACTGCATGTTTTCTTCTTTGAGGTAGCCTTCGAGATAGGTGTTGATTCCATTTTTGGTAGACTTCGGCTGGCTCACCACACCAAATGCTGCAACTTCTCCATACATGATTTGCACCAGATCAGTAAGATAATCAAGAATAATCAAATCGTGTTCAATCAGCAAGACAGCAGCCTGCTCGCCTGTTGCAGGGTCAGGTGCAGTAAGACTTTTGATAAACACCGAAACATGGAGGCGCTGTTTAATATCAAGATAAGAAGTAGGTTCATCAAAAAGATACACGTTAGCTTTTCGTAATGCAGTTGCACAGATCGCAACGCGCTGAAGCTCTCCCCCACTTAAATGTTGAATATCATGCTGAAGAATGGCATCAATGTGCAGTTGTTTTGCGTACTCTTCAAGCTTTTTCTTTTCATCGACACGCCTCAGAAGTTCAAACACGGTTCCCTTGTTGTGCTTAGGAATAATTTCAACAGCTTGGGGTTTGTATGCAACCTTGATTTTTCCAGCTGCAAGCTTTTCAAAAAAGAGCTGGGCTTCTTTTCCTTTAAAAAATTCAAGGAGTTCTTGGTACGTTGCAGGCTGGTCTCTTCCGAGATTGGGCTGAAGCACACCGGCAAGCACTTTCATGGCTGTGCTTTTTCCAATGCCATTTCTTCCAATTAATCCAACAACTTTTCCAAAATGAGGTATGGGAAGATTGTACAGATGAAAACCATTTGCGCCATAGCGATGAATCGGGGGTCCATCTAAACTTTCAGGAAGATTGATGATATGGATGGCACCAAACGGACAGCGTTTGGGGCAGATGCCACAGCCTGTGCAGAGCTCAGCATCAATAAAAGCCTTCTTGTCAGTACCTTTAACAATGCATTCTTTTCCTGTTCGATTGACAGGGCATAATCTAATACAGAGGTAGTTTCCGCATTCCATCGGATGGCATTTGTCCTTTTCGATAACTGCTATACGAGTCATAGGATGTCAAAGGAATGAGGTTGGGAAAACTATATAAAGGTAACTCATCCTCCGCAACGCATGGCAAAATGCGAGATTTGCGGAAACAAAATTGATGAAGTCTTCCTCCATAAACTGGTGGGAACCTATGTCAAGGATAAAAAAGGAAAAAAACATACGCTCTGCAATCACTGCCAAGAACACGTACGAACCAAAGAAGAACAATTAAAGAAACTGTAGAACCATCACATTTGCGAATAATGGTCAAGAGATATTTTTGCCTCTGTAGCACAGCAGCTAGTGCATCGCTCTCGTATAGGTGCTGAATAAAAGAAAGATGTATGAAAGAATGATTCGGCACACAAGCAAAGCGAAGATCGCGAGTGCAATTCTCGCCAGAGGCTTTTAAAATCAAAGATTTTAAAATGCCTCGAAAATGCTTTTGCATTTTCGTTGGCTTTTTTTATTTCCCTTATTTTCTTTTTATTTCTTCTTCTCTTTTTTGATATAGTGCTTAAACACTGCAGGAACCATGTTTGTTGCTTGGAGATTTGGTTTCTCAAAATAATGAAAACCCTTGATCAGTCGCGGTATCCTCTGAGCCAAACGAAACATACGTGCAAAACGCGTCATCCGGACAGCACGAAGACCTTGAAGACCCCTTGCTTCCCTGGCAGCAACTTTGGATATTTCTTCCCCCTCCCGTATGAGTCGTGATGTCTTCCCTGCTTCCTTTATTGCCCGGCCTGCTTTTTCAGTTTCCTGCGCAATCCGCGCTGCTTCTTTTTCGATCTCAACACTTTCGTGAACAATCATCTGCGTGTCTCCCACTGCTGCCTGAGACAAACCCAAGAAAGTTTCTCCAAAACGAAAAAAGAGATAAAAGGGGAACACAGCAAGGATATCAATCCAGAAATGCTTGATGATCATCGGAACTTGGCGTACTCTCAAGTATTTGACAACCAAGTCAATGATAAAAACAATAATAATAAACTTATCGAGAATTTCAATCTGATGCTCGTATTGATGAAAAAATTCCTTAAAAGCAAATTCACCGATAATCAAAACCAAAAGGAGAAGAATCAGGTAAGGAATAACTGCATCAACAAGGTGCTCAAGTTTGGAAAAAGGGCTATGATGCTCATGGTGTTCAAAGAGCCGTTCCAGATATTCTTTCTCTTGTTTATAGACTGATTTTTTGGGTTCTTTATGAAAAACAGGGATCTTGGGTTTGTGAGGAACACCGATGGCATGAAGAAACTGCTTCCAAAGCTGGTTGTGGGAAGATTTTTTCATGGAGTGATCTAGGAAGGGTTTCATTTATTAAGATTGTTGTGAGAATACGCGTTGCTGTTTTCTTCAAAAACTATTTAAAGCGAGAAACGTGAAAAGAAGAATAGTGTAAGAGAGCATAAAAAAGAGGTATTTATGGAAGCACACGAACAGGATGAAGTATTGCCAGGGATGCAGATCTCGTTCTCCACCTTGGCGTTCTATCTCTTGCTGTACCTGGTTCCCTTGATTGTTGCCTACTTTTTTTCTTCCATGATTGGTGGCTTTACTGCTGAGTTTCTGCAAGTCTCAAAAGAAACTGCTGCAAAAATCTATATGGTACCCCTCAGTATGATCTTATTTGCCTTCTTGATCCCTTACATTCGCAATCGAGAAAGCGTACAAGCCATNNATTGTCAAAAAAGGGGATTACGCCCTTTTGTTCAGCGAATGTATTTACTTTGGAAATTATTTGTTGCTGACGTTTATTTTCTGCCCTGAAGTCCTGGGCATTATTCGCGACGTGAAACTGTGGTTTAAGCATCATGGCCAGTTGATTCTGATTTTAATTTATGTTGCAATCGGCATGTTCTATATTTTTGGATTTGGCTCGTTGTTTAGCGCAATTGCACAAACTTCAACCATCGAAAAACCCTACTTTTACGGGGGGGAAGACACCCTTGATTTAGGAGGATATGTGTATTACAGCTTGGTTACCTATGCAACCGTTGGGTATGGGGATATTAGCCCGCATGCAGCGGCTGCGCGCTTTGTTGCAGG
Organism: Candidatus Woesearchaeota archaeon; assembly: GCA_013331695.1. Classification (GTDB taxonomy): domain Archaea; phylum Nanobdellota; class Nanobdellia; order Woesearchaeales; family UBA12501; genus UBA12501; species UBA12501 sp10192u. The sequence continues at coordinate 3,002 of DUFX01000033.1, read as the reverse complement.
GCTTGAGGCGATGCTTGGCTTGCTGATTAATGTGGTCTTTATTGCAATCCTCATGACGTTTATCACCAGTGGAGGAAGCGGGGTTGAGGAAGCAAAGCTTGTTGATACCCAAGGACAGCAAGTGCAAGAAGAAGATGCAAAACGCAGAAAAGGCATCCAGGATTATCTTGCAACCATGCGCAATACGCAAAAGGATTTGAATAAGTATATTGAGCAGATCTACACAAAGACGCATCAGGGAGTTAAGGAAGCGCTTGTTGGGAAGAAGTAAGCTCCTCCACGCTAACAACCTTTATAAATTGTGATTCTTCTGTCCAGATTGAGGTGAGACGCATCGCAGACAAGCTCGTAAGCTCGCTTACAGACTGGATTCAGCGGTTTCTCCAGAATAAAGACCTGATTCTGAGAAGGTACGCTAAGATAGAAAAGCTTCCAGGAAAAGAAGATCAGATCATGATTACGCATAAAGACGGAGCCAAGCATCTCTGTGTGGTTGTTCCGTTGGTGAATGATCTCAATACTGCATTAGAACCGCTGAAAGCATATGAACATTGCACTTTAGTCTGTTATAATACCAAAGAAAATTTTGATATGCTTATCAACCATTGGGAGCGCCTGGTCAATTTCAAAAAGCATTTTCATATATATTTTGTAAATCCTTTTTCTACCACGCTCAAACAGTGGGCGATTTATCCACATACGCACCAGATCATTACCCAAGGACAGGCATTGAAACTGGGATTAACAACACTGTTTCAGACGGTTGAAGCAACAACGAAAGAAGAGCTGGAGAAGAAGGTCGGGAAAGAAGGGTAAAAAGATCGACAATCTTTATAAACCGTGTCGTCTCAATAAACCAAGAAGAGGTTAGATAGGACTATGGACAACGATACGATCCGCGCATATTTTGAAAAAGGGGAAAAACAAGGATTTAGCAGAGAGTTCATCCGCCAAACATTGCTGGACAAGGGAAATGATTATCAGCAAGTGAATTATGTTTACAACTCATTCTTGACTGAAGAAAAAGAGCGTGAATTTATCCAAGCACGACAACAAGCGAGTTCGGGGTCTTGGCCTAAAATGCTTGCATTGATTGTCGGTGCAGTGCTCCTTGCAGGAGGAGTCTTATTTTTTGCATTCTCAGACGGAGGCGTTACAGGATATGCAGTAAAAGATGCCCAAGCACAGCTTGAGGATATCACCAAACTTAATAATGAGATCACTGCAGAAAAAATGGCGCTGGAATCCCAGCTCCAGTTCTTGAAACAAGCAGATCTGACGATTGAACAAAAGAATCAAATTATTCAACAGCAAGTCCAACAATTGGAAACCCTGCATCAAAAAATGAATCAAGAGCGCGATCAAATCAGACAGCTCCTTTGGGAATTGCTCAATACGATTGTTGCACGGGGACAGCAGATACCTCAAACAACGGATGCTGAAACAGAATAAGGATTGAACAAATTTTAGCAAATCAAATGAAGAGCTCGCGGACAGACTTCTATCGTTGCAGGTGTTTGACCGGTGATTTCACAGTCAACATGAATCAGCACGGGTTGTTTTCCGATGGTTCTGATCACTAATTTCTTGGTTTTAAAATAAGAGGTATCATCAAACAGATTGTGATTTTTGATCGCACCTCCGAGCAAACATTGAAAGACATTGAACAGATTCATTTTTTTCATGAGCAAAACATCCAGATACCCATCCTGCATATCAGCTTTATGGGTTAATTGAAGCATACTGCCATAATATTTGGCATTGCCCACCACCACAAAATAGCCTTGCTCGGCATAGGGTTTAGAGGTTTCATCAAAAAGAGTGATTTCAAGAGGTTGATGGGTATACCTGAAAAATTCCTGGACAGCAGTCAGATGATAGCTCGCACTTCCTAAGAGCTTTTTGAGAATCATCTTTTTCTCAGCAACAACCTGAGCAACATGGGCATCAAAGCCAATGCCAGACATGAGAATGAAGTAGCGGGTGATAGTGCTTGGTTTGATTTTTGTTTTTTGAGGAGGCATCCGCGCTTGATCGTAGACTGTGGGTGTTGCAGTGACCTTGCCTAAGTCAACTTGTTTGACGGAGCCTGAGACAATGTGTTTGCATGCTTGTCTGAAATTCTGGGAGAGTTTGAATTCTTGTGCAAGAACATTTTCTGTTCCTAAGGGAACAACGCCCAGTTTTGTTTTGGTATTAGCTAAGCCGTTCAGAACTTCATTGATGGTTCCATCTCCTCCTACTGCAACAACCACATCGTAATGATTTTTTGCTTTTTGCGCACGATGCAGGGCATCGAGGCTTTTTTCGGTTTGGTATACATCAACCAGATAACCGTGCTGTTCAAAGAAATCAATCATCCAAGGCAGGTGTTTTTTTCCTTTTCGGTTGCCGGAGATGGGATTGAGGATCAGGAGGAGCTTTTGTGTCATGGAGTCACGTTGGTTGGGATCGCGATTCGAATGGAACGTGGATTGAAATAGTAATAGATTCTCCTTCCGATGGTGGGAATAAGGGTAGAGAGAATAAAAAGCAAAAGATAAGCAACAATGAAGCCAATAAAAAAGTTTCCAATATGGACAAAGAAATTTTTAATTTGGGAATGAGAGGTCTTGAATACCATAAAATAAAAACAAAGATCTAAAGCAAGATACCACAACAGAATATCAAGAAGTAAAAATGCAAGAGAAAACTCGCCAGGAGGACAGCCGCCTGGTGGGCAAAAACCTTCAGCAGTGTAGTAATGAAAAGGAAACCCCCGAATAACTGCATCAAAAACATAGGATTGATAGGAAAGATAGGCAAAGAAAAGAATCCCGAAGAGTTTATACCAACTGAACCCAAAAAATCGCTTCCAATCCATAAATGCCAACAAGAGGCTATTTTTTATAAAGTTGATGATTAAAATAAGATTCAAAGGAGATGAATCATGACCAACTACAAAGTAGCTCTCTGTCGTATTAAAGGGTCATTTTAAAATTACCTCCTTTTTTGTCGTATTC